>JASHZU010000036.1 GCA_030042375.1 Verrucomicrobiia bacterium | reverse complement strand
ATGTCCGTCGCGCGGTCCTTGTACGCTTCCCAAATAATCTGGTTCACGAACTTGATGACGCTCGCCTCCTGGTCGTCCGCCGTGATTTCCTTGTCGTTGGCGATTTCCAGTTCCATCGTCTCGCCTTCGTCCATCTCGTCCAGCGTTTCCGCGCCCACGCCGTAATACTTCTTCAACGCCTTCTCGATTTCCAATTTCGGCGCCAGCGCAAACTGCACCGGCATGTGCGCGTCAAACCGCACCGCGCTCACCATCGCCGCGTCAAACGGATCGCTCGTCACCACCTGCAGCTCCCCGTCATCAAATGCCGACGGCAAAATGGAATATTGGAACGCAATCTTGGTGGAGATTTTATTGCGCGCCTCCGCCGGCACACTTAACTTGTTCAATTCCAGGTACGGCCAGCCCAGCGACCCCGCCAGCTTCTGCATGAACAGGTCTTCCGCCAGCCCACACTCCCGCGCCACAAACGTCAACAACGGCTCCGTCGAGCCGCCTGCCGTGGCCGTGCGCCACGATTTGCGCCAATCGTCAAACTGCGTCGGCGTCGCTCCCGCGACGGACGCCACCAGATTTTTTATGGAACCAAAGGCCATGTGCTTCCCGTTAAACAGCAAATATCGTGAAAAGTTGCGAAAAAATTGCGAAAATTTAGGGTGATTTCACCCTCACAATCCTAACCGAATGAGACAGTTCTGTCCCAATTTCCACTTATCTTGTCAACGGCATATTCTGGCCAAAATTAAGACAATTTCAATTTTTAAAGAGCGTTTGAAGAAATGCTCTAGGCGCCCTGCAGCGAGGAATTTTGGGTTCTTGGCGAGGCTTGAGCGAAGGAGCAGGCTCACAGCGGCCTGTAACTGAGCGAAAACGAAGCCAAAACCCAAAAGAACCGCTGCTTTCCCTCCGGTTGGCCGCATTTTTGCTTTGAAATGAGAACCGAAAACGACCGCGATATGCAGCAAACATTTAATTTTTAAACTTAGTAAAACTCCGGCATTCAATGAAGGCAACTCCAGTCCATTGGGTTTACCTGCTTATCGCAGTCGCCACCATTGTCTCCGCTACCGCTTTTGCCCAAAGTGCCGTCACCAATGCCCCGCCGGCGGACACCAATACCCTCGCCCAATTCCAGCAGGCTGTCGCGGCGTATCAGCATCTGCCGAATTATTTTCGTGATGGCGAAAAAATCGCCCGGCTGACCGCCGCCATGGACACCCTGCCGCCTCTGCCGGAGGACGCGCGGCAAAATCTGATCATGGGCCAAACCATTTTAAAGTCCGCGGCCACCACCAACGATTTCCTGCTGGCTGCCGGCCACTTTTACCAGGCCAATACCAACGCCCCGTGGATTGCCGATATCTGGTATGACCTGGCCCTGGCGCGCGGCGGAGCAAACGATTACAACTACGCGCTGCATTGTTTGAAAATTTATCAGGTTTTCAAACTCTTTCCCACCGCCGCCCAAAACGCTCGGGACAAGTTTGCCGAGTTCCAAGCCAAATACCAAATGCTCCTGGCCAAACAAGCGCAGGAACAGCAAGCGGAGGCGCTGGCGAAACAGGCCGCACTGGCAGCCCAGCAAGCCGAGGCCGCCAAGCAAGCTGCCCTGGCAGCTCAACAAGCCGCCGCCGCCAAACAAGCGGCACTGGCGACGCAACAAGCCGCGGCAGCCAAACAGGCGGCACTCGCAGCCCAGCAGGCCGCAGCGGCACAACAAGCGGCTGCAGCAGCGCAGCAAGCGGAAGCCGCGAAACAAACAGCTATAGCATCACAACAGGCCGAAGCTGCTAAAGAAGCAGCCGCCGCAGCTCAACAGGCTGCAGATGCCAAACAGGCGGCGCTCGCCGCACAACACGCGGAAGCTGCGAAACAAGATGCGATAACCGCGCAACAAACCGAGGCCCTGAAACAGGCACACGAGGCGGTTCAACTCGCGGAGGAAGCCAAACAAGCGGCCCAATTGGCCCAGCAAGCGGAGACCGCAGCCCAACAGGCCGCGCTCGCTGCGCAACAGGCCGCAACCGCCAAACAAGCCGCCCAAATAGCCCAGCAGACCGCGTCAAAACAGGCAGCCATCGTCATCTTACCGGATGCCGCCGCGCAGTTTAAGACCGATTATCATGGCGAAACCGGCTGGATGGCCGGTTCATGGAATGTCACGCTGGAATATTCCAATCCCGACGGCGTGGAGATGAACGACCCCGGCACCGCCAAAATTAAAATCATCGATCAACGAATCCTCATTGAAATGAACTTTATTCCAGCGGGACCCGAAATCGTGACCGGAACCATTGCAGGCAGCGATAATAAAACCGTCACCGACTGGACCCTGCATATACCGCAATTCCCCGACGTGGCCGTTAATGTGATTATCAACCAATTCGCTTCCACCATTTATATTCAAACCCCCACCCCTCATGACGACACCAACATCGGCGGCGTGCGCTGGTGGGGCTCCAACGGCAGCGCCCGGACGATTACTCTGACCAAGTAACGAAGATGGTTGATCGCAAAGGCTCGCCACTCGTCACTTTCCCATCCAGCCACTCCATCACTCCCGGCTCCAGTTCTTTGAAATAATAGGTCAGCGCCTCATGCGTCGCCTCCGGCACCACAATCAATTGGCTGCCTGGCGATGCCAGCGCGTACACCTGCTCCACCACCGGCACCGGCGCGATTTTGTCCTGCCCGCCCGCGATGAACAGCGCCTCGACCGGATGCCGCTCCAGCACCGTCGTTGTGTCAAACTCGCCCGGCGTGATTTCCAGGAAATGCGGCAATCGTTTCATCCCTGCCCTGACCATCATCGCCGGCACTACGGGCGTGTATTCACTGCGAATATTCAAAACCGCGTTGGACAAACTTGCGTACGGCGCAATGGCCACCACCGGGCCAATCTGCGGGTCCACCGTCTTCCAGCGCAGCGCCAGTACGGCGCCGTACGATTCGCCCATCAGCGCCACCGGCCCGGGCAATTCGTGCTCGCGCGCCAGCGTGTCCCTCAAATGAATCATGTCGTTAGTTTCCACCACGGTGAAATAAACCCGCTTGCCCGTGGAATCGCCATGGCCGCGCAGGTCCACCAGCACGCATTGCCAGCCGTCCTCGCCCAACCGCAACGCCCATGGCAGCATCGCAAATTGCGCCTCGCCGTAACCGTGCAGCAGAAAAACCGTCCCGCGCGGCGACGCCGTCCAGCGGTTCGTCACTCCCGGGACCGTGGCATGGAAGCGGAAATCATATTCCTTTTCCCCGCTGTCCTGCCAATGCGCCGAAGAGCCACGCGTGGCTTCCTTTGGACTCAGATATTCCGTTTCCTCGCGCTCCATCCAATTGGTCGAGGTGACGGAAAAATGATAATCCGCCGGCGGCACGACCCGGTAACACAACTTTGCCGGCGGCGGGCCCACTTCAACATATTGTGCGGGAAAATTGGTCAGCAATTTCGGGCTAAATGCCAGCGTGACCGGCGCTTCCGCCGCAAACCAGGATGGATAACGATTGGGCGAACGCGAGATAACATGCGCCACGAAAGTTCCGCAACCCGCAGTATTCAACGCCAGGAGGGCCAAAAGCGCCAGCTTGATGATTCTCATTACTATTCTCCCATCCTAACAAAATGGATTGAACCCTTTCCATCCTGTTCATAAAATTTCCTCGATGAGTCAATTAACGACGACGCCCTTTGGAAAGACGGCTGACGGCCGCCCCGTAGATCTTTATACCCTGCGTAACCAAAACGGAGCAGAAGCCCGAATCACCAATTTCGGCGGCGTGCTTGTCGCGCTGAAAGTCCCGGACAAAGCCGGGAAATTCGATGACGTGCTCCTCGGCCACGATGACTTCACCCCCTTTCTCACCGACCGCGCCCATTTCGGCGCGCTCATTGGCCGGTACGGCAATCGCATCGCCAAAGGCAAATTTTCACTGGACGGAAAAACCTACTCGCTCGCCACCAACAACGGCGAAAACCATTTGCACGGCGGCGTCAAAGGTTTTGACAAAGATCTCTGGACCGGCAAGACCGTGGAATCGCCGGACGGCCCCGCCGTCCAGCTCAATTACCTGAGCAAAGATGGCGAGGAAAACTATCCGGGCAACCTGTCCGTCATCGCCGTTTATACTCTCACGGTCGATAACGCCCTGCGGCTGGATTTTACTGCCACGACGGACCAACCCACGGTTTGCAACCTCACAC
>JASHZU010000256.1 GCA_030042375.1 Verrucomicrobiia bacterium | reverse complement strand
GCCGTTGGCGACATAGGCATGATGGCCATGGCCGGAATTTCGGGCGACACTAAGTATCGCGACGCCATGCTCGCCAAGGGTGAGACGAACGGCTGGCAATTGCCCGAATTTCAAGGCCGGAAATATCACGCAGACGACCAATGTATTGGCCAGGTGTGGACGGAACTTTATTTTCTTTATCGCGAAAACGGGATGATTGGTCCGATGCGTGCGAAAATGGATTTTATTCTGGCCCATCCACCTGCCGATCAAAGCCTTGAAACGCGTCCCGGCCAAGTCCAGGAAACATGGTCGTGGTGCGACGCGCTCTTCATGGCGCCCCCGGCATGGGTGCGGCTGTATGCGGCAACCGATGACAAGCGCTATCTGAATTTTGGCGTAAGCAACTTTTGGCGCACAGCGGATTTTCTTTATGACAAGGACGAGAATTTGTTTTTCCGTGACAGCACGTTCTTCAACAAGCGCGAAACGAACGGACAGAAGATTTTCTGGAGCCGCGGCAATGGCTGGGTCTTTGCCGGCATCGTCCGCGTACTTGAATATCTGCCCGCAAACGATCCCGACCGGCCGCGCTTTGAACAATTGTTCAAGGACATGGCGAATAAAATTCTCGCCTGCGAGCAGCCGGATGGCTTATGGCGCGCAAGTTTGCTCGACCAGCAGGATTATCCGATGCCGGAATCCAGCGGCTCGGCGCTGTTTCTTTACGGTTTGGCGTGGGGGGTGAACCAAGGGTTGCTTGACCGGGCAACATTCGAGCCTGCTGTCCGCAAAGGGTGGGTGGCACTAGTCAATTGTGTGGATGCCGATGGCAAACTGACGCACGTCCAATCTACCGGCTCGGCGCCGGCATTATTCGCTGAAAATTCAACCGCTCCTTATGGCAATGGTGTTTTTTTATTGGCGGGCAGCGAAGTTTACCGCATGGCGGTTTTGGAAAATGCGAAGCCCGTCACCGTCAAAGTTACAAATCCATCCGACTTTCGGCGCGATTGCGAAACGGTTGAAATTGGGATAAACAAGCTAATCTTGCCCAACCTCCCTAATCAGTTAGCGGTAATGGATGGGATGTCTTCACGCCTTATCGATTCCCAAACTTACGAGCCATCCGAGGGGGATAAAAAACTGCTTTTTCAGGTCGACCTTGCCCCGGGCGAAACGCGGATATATTACCTTTTGGATGCCTCGGCTTTGGCCGGCCAACCACAGCCGATTGTAAAGACGTTTGCACGTTACGTACCGGAACGTTATGACGATTTTGCCTGGGAAAGCGACCGGATTGCGCACCGCATGTACGGCCTCGCGCTCATTCCCGCCGAAGGCACGATCAGCAGCGGCCCAGACGTGTGGATCAAAAAACATCGGCAGTTGATTGTAAACCTGATGTACAAAAACAGGCGTTACCATTTTGATAATGGCGAATTCATGGATGATTATCGCGTCGGGAACAGCCGTGGCTGCGGCGGAATTGCCGTCTGGGACGGGAAAAAAATGTATGTCTCCAGCAATTATCATAATTGGAAATTGATCACCACGGGGCCAATTCGTTCTGAATTCGAGCTGACCTATGACGCATGGGACGCAGGCAACGGCAGAAAAGTCTCAGAAACTAAACGCATCAGCATCGACGCCAATTCTTATTTCAGCAGAGCCCAAAGCACGTTTGAGAGCGATGACAAATCACCGCTGACGATTGCGGTGGGACTGGCGGAGCGCGCTTGCGGGACAAACGGCATGGAAATGATTTCTCAAGACCAAACCGAAGGATGGATGAGTTACTGGCAACCTGAAGATAAACCGAAAGGACGCATCGGCACCGCGATTGTTTTGCCGAAAGGCAGTGTTGAAAAATTTACCAATGATAAGCCGGACTTGCCGGACTCAAAAATTTACGCCCAAGTGCCGCAGCCGACGCACGAAGGCGCGCCACCCATCCGTAATTTGCTTGCCATTACGACAGTCGAACCTGAGAAATCCTTTGAATATTACTTTGGGGCATGTTGGGACCGCAGCGGTGATTTTACCAATGCCGTACAATGGGCGACTGAGGCAAAACAGTTCGCCACACGCCGCGATGAACCCTTGCTAATAACAATCGGCAATTAAACAATAAGCACATTAGCACTCCCTCCTATAAGATAGTTTGACTAGTTCTAGGCTTTTCTGCTGACATCCGCGCAAGGCAAACATCCCCCGTTGTGGCGATAGACAGGCAGTTGGTCACCTGCGAAAGTGGGAGTATGCACCGATTGTGTCTTTTTACATTTGCATCGATTATAAGCTTTGCGCCCATTTTTTTCCCTACAGTTATTGAAGCAAAAGAATTCAATGTCCGGACCTATGGCGCCGTTGGAGATGGAACTCATCTGGACACAGCAGCCTTTCAAAAGGCATTGGACTCTTGTGCATCTGCCGGAGGAGGAACGGTTATGGTGCCGGCCGGCCATTACCTGATTGGCAGCATCATCATTGGAGGTCATACCACGCTGCGAATCGATAAGCAGGCCAATCTTATTGGCAGCTCGAACATCGAAGACTATCCTATCATGGAAGTACGGTTCGAAGGAGAATTTGCGCAGGGGCATCGCGCGCTTATTTCCGCCGAAAATGCGAACCATATCGCCATCACCGGAAGCGGTTCGATTTGCGGCCCGCCACTGAGCGTCAGCCTCCTTCGGAAACCAAGAGGGCCTGTGTTGATTGAGCTTTCCGGATGCACGAATGTCACACTGGAAGGTTTTTCAACACAGTACCAGCGGCTCTGGTCCATTCACCCATTGTTTTGCAAGAAATTAGTAATCAAGGACCTCACCATCCATTCAGCAGGCCTTAATGGAGACGGCATTGATGTGGACTCCTGCCAGAAGGTACTCATAGACCACTGCGACATCAACGCCGGAGACGACGCCATTTCGTTGAAGTCCGGGCGCGGAGCGTCCGCCATGCGCATGGAACGCCCAACGGAGGACGTGACAATTGAACATTGCACGCTGGTCAGCAGTACGTTTGCCGCGATAGGCATTGGCACTGAATTGTCCGGGGGAATTCGCAATACGCGGCTGGAAGACTGTGTCCTGTCCGGGCATCAAAACGGAATCTTTTTAAAGAGCCGCGACGGGCGGGGCGGATACATACAAAATCTCGTCGGAAAAAATCTAACAGTGCATGATTCTCCCACTTTCCTGGGTATCGAACTGATTGATAAAGGTATTCAGGCAAGTGATCCGATTATGGGAGATCCCGAAGAATGGACCCAACTCAGCAACATCCGTTTCGATCATATCCGCGTGGATAATGTGGCCTATCTTTTGCGTGCCCAAGGCGTTCCCTCTTCCCGGCCGGTGAACGGTTTTACATTGGCAGATGTACAAGGAACCTGCGATCGTGCCATTACTATGGCGAACATGAAGAACGTCTCATTAAGCGGCATTAAGGTGACTAATTACCGCGGTCCGCTTCTTACTGAAAGCCACGTCGAAGGCACGGGACTCTCAGATCCGAACTGATAAATCAGCTCGATGGGTATTGACGATTTCCATTTCCACTCAGCCGACGCTGGCAATACTATCGGCTGCGCCAAAATCAGGCTCTCCCCAGATTCCAAGAAAGCAGGCGCGTATTCTTGACGCGGCTTTTCCATCTTCAAAAGGCGTTATGTGAAACAGATGCAGCGCAATCGGATGTTTTCGTTAATTTACATGGGACTGACAGGTCATCAGACCTGTCGATGTTAAGTGCCCAGACACTTAGATCGACTGATTGTCGATGCTCTTTAAGCTCCGCTAGCTCATTCGGGGCGAGCTTGGAGATTCTGCAATTCAATAGCCATTTTGGCTGGGCGCTACTCGAGGCGCCTACAATACTCACTAGAACCTGAATCCAGCAGAACCTTTTTCATAATTCCCATTTGATATCCAAAGAGCTGCGCCAAAATTAATTATGACCAACGATTCAGGCATTATAGGTATCAAAGAGACTGCGGACCCGCAACACCTTTGAAAAATCGTCTTTGCTCAATTGGCCCACCGGTTCAACAAAAATAGTTCGCTGCGCATCCGGTGTCACATGCACGAAATTATCGGAAAACTTCGCGTCCATGCCGTCCAACTCCAGCCAGGTCCAGAGCGCGGGTTTTTGGGACTGGAGCGTTATCCAAAATCCATCGCCGGACGCATCAGCGATCGCCGAGAGAGCCGGGTTGGACAATTTCAATTCTTTAGGAAGCGCCAGCATGACCAAATTTTCGGAAACGGTTTTGCCATGAACCTCCAATTTCAGCCACGTCAAAAATCCATTGGCAGTTTGCTTCTGGACCTGCTCCTGGAGGTTGAGTGTCTTGACTATTTTGCTTTTTCGCCCCGGGATTTTCAGGTGCATAGAGTCCTGTGCCAGCGATTGACCGTCCAGGTCGGTTACATTCCAGGTCAATTTGCCATGCATAGTGTCAGCCAAATCACTGGTGATGTAAACATCGGCAGTCCCGTTTTGCGGATTCTCCAAAGCGGAAACGAGAATGGGCGCATAAAATTTCCGCGCCAGGTAATGCAGCGCTTTCCAGCGGCCAAAATAATCCACCGAGGACCAGCTCATACCCGGCCAAATGTCGTTGTATTGCCAGAAGACACAACCCATGGATCTAGGCATGGTCTGCCGCCAATATTCCGCGCCGATTTTGATGCCGTAGCCCTGTAAGATTTGGCTCAACCAAAGCGTCATATCGAAACTTTTCGGTTGATTAAAATAATGCTGGATCATTTGCAGCATCTGCGTGTTGCCATCCACATCGCCCGTGCCGGAACGCTGGTGCCATTTCATCACGGCTGTCAGCACGGAGGCCCGGTCGTCTTCATTTGTAAACGTCAGGACCGTTTTTGGTTCAGGGAAAGATTGGTAGCCAAATTCGCTCATGAATCCGGTAAGCGAACGGTAGGCATCAAATGTCTTTGGCCCGTGCCAGACCTGCCAATAATGCGTGTCACCGCAATCGGGACTGCCCGAAACGAAATTCGCCTGCGGCGCAAGCTCCTGAACTTGTTGCGCAATCAAATCTTTAAACAGTTTGTTATAGTCGGCCCTTCCCATGCTCTTGTCCGACCATTGGGCCCCGGTCATCAAACTGATTTCATTGTTGCCGCACCAAACGGCGATGCACGGGTGATGCCGCAAACGCCGCAAATTATCGCGCACCTCCATGCGCACGTTATCCATAAAATCATCGTCAAAGGCCGGGTAGGCCGAACAGGCGAATTTGAAATCGAGCCAGATGCAAATGCCCGCCTCATCGCATGCGTCAAACAGCGCGTCATCTTCATAATAACCGCCGCCCCAAAAACGCATCGTATTCATATTCACGGCGACGGCGTCCCTGACATAGCGGCGCAGGATTTCCGGCGTCACCCGGTTGGCAAACGAATCGCACGGTATCCAATTGCCACCCTTGGCAAAATAGGGAACGCCGTTGACTTCGAAGTGAAGCGGGCTGTCGCCTTCCGGCAAAACGGCTTTAAACTCGCGCAACCCGATGCGTTTGCTGCTGCTGTCAATCGGATTGCCGTCCGGATCCAACAATTCAACATAGACATCATAGAGCGGTTGCTCGCCCATTCCTGCCGGCCACCAGAGCCTGGGATGTTTAATCACAAGTTCACCACTGCCTTTCCCGCCAGAAATGGGAAGCGTGGCCGTCGCAACGGGTCTATCCGGTGCGGAAGCTTCGGCAACCGACACGACCGCCCGGAATGGACGGTTGTCTTCGTGGACGATTTCTGCGTTCACACGCACATCCAGCACGACTTTTTTGCCGTCATGATTTTGCAAGACGAGGAGGTCCGCGATGCGGCCCTGATTGAAGGTTTCTACGCTGATGTTTTTCCAAATGCCGCAACTGGGCAAAACCGGGCCCCAATCCCACCCGAAGCTGCACGGCTCCTTGCGGACCCATGCCCTGCCCTTTGGCTCGTGCGAGCCAATCCATTCGTAAAGCGGACGCTGGCGGTTACGCTCCTCCATCACCGGATACGGAGAGTTAAATGAGATTTCGATTTCGTTACCGCCCGCGTGCAGAAGCGGCTTGAGATCAAATTCCCAAAGGCGAAACATGTTGTCGGCTTTTCCGATTTCCCGTCCATTGACCTTGACCGTGGCCAGGGTATCCAACCCCTCACAACGCAGTAAAATGCGATCGTTATTCAAGACTTCATCTGGCACGTCAAACAGGCGCTTGTATGTCCAATTACTCTTGCCAACCCATTGGACGGTGTTTTCATTGTCACGATAAAATGGGTCGGGAATTTTTCCTGCCGCCAGCAAATCGGTGTGGATACAGCCCGGGACGGTGGCTGGAATCCATTCTGGCTTGTCCATTTGAGAAACGCTCCAATTGCCGTTCAAGCTCAGGCGGCGCGGGACGGAAGGGGCGGCGGCTTTGCAAATGGATACAAGCGGTTCCCAGGCGCAGATCGCGCCTGCCGCCATTGCGCTTGTGAGCAGAAATTTCCGTTTGCTAATTTTATATCCCATATAGTTCCTTTTTAAAAACCCGGGGACCACCCGGCCTATGGCTGCCAAATGACGCGCCAGAATTGTTTTGACGCAGAAACCACATTAGTGACATCTGCTACCGGATCGGTGGAAGTATTTGTAGAGAAAGAAGTCCAATTGACCAGGTCCGGGGATTCCTGAATGACATAAGGCGTGTTGGCCTGCCCCCGGAATTGAACAACAAATTCACTGGCCGAAGCCAATGACGCCTGCAATTTCACGGCGGCGGGCGCAAAGGTAAAGAGCGTCAGCGAGCCCGGCGGGAAGGAATAATTGAAACTGGATGTCACGTCCGGGCAATTTGTTTCGGCGATGTCCTGAAGCGAAGTAGGTGCATTGGTTTCGGTCGCGGTATCCTGCGGGATGCCGTAAGATTGAATGGTGGCATTCGGCCAGGGCAAGAAGTTGGTCAGGACGATTTGGGCATTAAAGTTCGTCGTCAGGTCTTTGTTGATGACCAGCAGCGTCAACGCCCCATTTGTGCGGTGAACGGCATAATCCGAGAGCAATAGATAATCACTCGACGCGCTGACGACGGAATCGCCGGCACGCGCAAAATACTGGAGCAACTTTTGGGCATAATACGTTGGATAAATATTCGTCGTGCCATCCATGATTCCATAGTCCCCATAAGTGCGCCAGCCATAGAGGGTGGGATCAAAATCACCGCCGTTACCCGGACCGTTCCTTAAATCCCACCAAATGAGAGAGTTGAATTCAGTTTGCATTAACTGCCCCAAACTATCGGCCTCATAAAGGGCATCGACGATACTCGTGGACTGCTTTCCCTGGGCACCGGAATCGCTGTTATTTTCAGTCACGCATAGTTCGATGTTTGTGCCGGGCGCTCCGAGGTAGTCGGTAATTTGCATGCGCAAACTCGCTGCGGCGCTGCCCCAGTCTGAATACGTTGCAGGACAGGGATTATCAGCAACCTGCAACAACAGTGGATCGCTGTCCGTGGAATTCGAGCCGCTGCTGGTGTATTCCGGATAATAATGGTAGATGAGAAAATCGGGATAAACGCCCAATTTCCTAAATGTCGTCAGCATGACCGGGGTCCAACCGTAGTGGGCCTGGCCGGTAACAGGATTTGTAACCATATCCGCGATATAGTTCGTATAAGCATCTTCCCCGGGAACAGCCACGGCGCCGATTTTAATCGTCGGGTCAACGGCTTTCATTGCCAGGATATAAGCAGCCGCGCGCGTGGCATAGGTATAAGGGTCGTGCGGCAGCGAATTGGAGTCAGCCTCCCAACTGCCGTAGACTTCATTGCCGATTTCCCAGTATTTGAAATTGCAATGATTGGTCACGTTGGCCGAGGCTACCCAGGCAGCGGCTTCGCTGGAAGTGCCGGTGCCATAATTCACCGTAATGAAAACCTGCGCACCCAGATTCGTGACAATCTGCATAAAATTCGCAAAGGACACTCCCCATGCGTTATTGTTGCCAATACTCATGTCCGTGGCCCAGTTATAGGTATCCGAAAGCGACCCCCCGGGGTAACGAAAGGTCGTACAGCCGCTTTCCAGCAATTCATTCGAATTGGCCACCGTGTTAAAGTCGTCATCCCAAACGGCGGTGTTTATGCCGAACCAGCGTGTGTCCGCTGTGCGAATAACATTACCGGCGTCCACACCGAGATGAACCGTGGCCGGAGCCGGAGCTGCGAGCAATTGGATATCATCTACATAATACACTGGCTGCGCGGCATATTCCGCGCCTTGAATCCAAAAGCCGGTGCAGTTGGTAGCTTCGGCGACGCCCAGGTCGGATAGCGGGATATTAACATGCTGCCAGACATTCGTTTCCAGCACCAATGGATAATCAAAC
>JASHZU010000035.1 GCA_030042375.1 Verrucomicrobiia bacterium | reverse complement strand
CGAAATTCCATTAGGCTAGATAGACAATGTTAAAAAACGTATCACAAGTCGCCCTGGTAGTCGTCGTAACTGACGCCGCTGGCGCTTGTTGAATTATGATTTAACAAGAACCCGCGGCTGGCAACGGTCGCGGGTTTTTGCTTTAATTCGCCCGTCCGCCGCACAACTGAAAGAACTATGAGCAAGATAACTGCTGAAAAGAAACCCGCCAAAACCATGGCGAAAACTGAAAAGACCGCCGCCCATAAGCGCGCGGAAGTCGGCCCCGCCATGTTTGGGCGCGATATCCTCGTGGAAGCCCTTGAGCGCGAGGGCGTCGAAGTCATTTTTGCGTATCCCGGCGGCGCGAGCATGGAAATCCACCAGTCGCTCACGAAATCCAAAATCCGCACCATTCTCCCCCGCCACGAGCAAGGCGGTTCGTTTGCGGCGGAAGGCTACGCCCGCGCCACCGGCAAAGCCGGCGTGTGCATGGGCACCAGCGGTCCCGGCGCCACCAACCTCGTCACCGCCATCGCGGACGCCTACATGGATTCCTGCCCGCTTATCGCCATCACCGGCCAGGTGAATCAAAACATGATTGGCCGCGGCGCGTTCCAGGAAACCGATATCATCGGCGTCACGCTTCCTATCGTGAAGCATTCCTATTTGGTCACCGATGTGAACGACATCCCGCGTATCGTGAAAGAAGCGTTTTACCTCGCCCAAACCGGCCGGCCCGGCCCGGTGGTGATTGATCTTCCCAAAAATATCCAGCAGCAAAAGACCCAGCCCGTCTGGCCCACGCTGGAGGAAATCAAGAAAGGTTTGCGCGGTTACAAGCAACCCGATTTGAAAGCTGATGAAGTGGCGCTCAACGAAATCCTCGGCCTCATCGAAAAGGCCGAACGCCCTGTGCTTTACTGCGGCGGCGGAATCATTACCAGCGGCGCGTCGGAAGAGCTTCGGAAATTCGCCGAGGCCACCAATATCCCCGTGACCACTACCATCATGGGCGTGGGCGCGTTTCCTGAAACCCATCCACTTTCTCTCCGCTGGCTCGGCATGCACGGCGCGGCGTTCGCCAATTGGGCGGTGAACGGCGAATACAAGCAACGTTCCAATCCCACCGAGCCGATGGTGAAAATCAAGGACGGCGCGGACCTCTTGCTCGCCTTTGGCGTGCGTTTCGACGACCGCGTGACCGGCAAGTTCGACGAGTTTTGCAAGAATGGAACCATTGTCCATATTGACATCGACGCTTCCGAATTGAACAAAAATCGCAAGGCGCATTTGCCCGTGGTCGGCGATATCAAGGACGCGCTCACGCGGCTCAACGCCATGATCGCCAAGCGCCCTATCACGAAGAAGCATACCGCCTGGCTCGAACAAATTAGCGAGTGGAAGCAGAAGGCGCCGTTCGCCTACAAGATCACCAGCGAAATCGCCAACAGCGACCACATGAAAGACCACATGCAGGGACACGAAGATCAGGTCATCCTCCCGCAAATGGTCATTGAGATGCTTTACGAACTCTCCAAGGGCGAGGCTTATATCACCACCGGCGTGGGCCAGCACCAAATGTGGGCCGGCCAATGGTACAAATACAAATATCCGCGCCAGTTGATTACCAGCGCCGGCCTCGGCGCGATGGGCTTCGGCTATCCGGCCGCTCTCGGCATCAAGGTCGCCTTGCCCGATAAAGAAGTCGTGGACATTGACGGCGACGGCTCGTTCCTCATGAACATCCAGGAACTCGCCACCGCGCACATCGAAAAAATTGCCGCCAAGGCCATCATCCTGAACAACCAGCACCTCGGCATGGTGGTGCAGTGGGAAGATAATTTCTACGCCGGCAATCGCGGTCACACCTATCTCGGCGACCCCGATCATCGTGCTGAAATTTATCCGGATTACGTCAAGGTCTGCACCTCGTTTGGCGTGCCTTGCGAGCGCGTGATGTTTAAGAAAGATCTCCGCGCCGCGTTGCAACGCATGCTCGAAGCCAAAACGCCGTACGTCCTCGACGTCGTGACGCCTTACAGCGAGCACGTGCTGCCGTTCATCCCGGCTGGGCGCACCGTCGCCGACATGATTTGGAAGTGAAATCTTAAGTAGGAGACGACGTAAGGAGTCTCTAATTAAAATCCCGAAGGGATTGAAATCATTCAGCCCAGCGTTGACGCGTAGCGGCTACGCTGGGTTAACTCCGCAAAAAGTCATCAACTCTGAAAGAGTTGAATTTTTCTATCCGTGTTCAATCTGTGTTTCATCCGTGGCTCAAGAGAGTTTGCCCAGCTCTTCCCGCAGCACTTTCGCCAGCGGCTGAATTGTTTTCGCGCTGAATTCAAACTGGCATCCCGCCGCTGAGAACAGTTCCGGCAACGGCCGCGAACCACCCAATCCCAGCGATTTTTTGTAATCGCCGAGCGCCTTGGCCTTGTTCTGCTTGGAATTGGCCCACACCTGCAGCGCGCCCAGTTGCGCAATGCCATACTCAATGTAGTAAAACGGATGGATGAAAATATGCAGTTGGCGATGCCACAAATTCGCGCGCGCATTTTGCAGGCCGGTCCAGTCCACGTCTCCGCCGAACCGGTCCATCAGCGCCAGCCACGCTTTGCGCCGCTCCTCCCGCGAATGATTCGGATGCGTGTAAATCCAATGTTGGAACGCATCCACCGTCGCAATCCACGGAAATACGCCCACAACGCCCTCCAAATGCACTCGCCGCGCGCGTTTCGAATCTTCGTTGGAATAAAATTCCTCGATAAA
>JASHZU010000034.1 GCA_030042375.1 Verrucomicrobiia bacterium | reverse complement strand
GCCTTGGTTTCGTGCAACGCATCCTGGTTTTTTTTCCGTTCAGTGATATCCATGACCGCGCCCACAAATTCCATGACGTGCATTTTGGTTTTAATGGGTTTGGCCACCACATGGAGATGTTTGACCGAGCCATCCGGCATCAGGAGACGATGTTCTATGTCAAATTGGCTTCCTTCGCTCGAGACTCGCTCGAGGGTCTCCTTCACAAAACCGGCATCTTCCGGATGCACCCGCTGGAGAACCAATTCCAAACTGGGTCTCATCGTCGGTTCACATTGGAAAATCCGGAAAGTTTCGTCCGACCAAATGACTTCTCCCGTTGCCACATTCCAGCCAAAGCTGCCGGTGTGGCTTAATTGTTGCGCCTCGGAGAGATAATTTTTTGCCTGTTGCAGTTTCTCCGCCATCAACGCGCGCACTTTTGCCACCAGGCTGCTGATAACGAAGGCTGCCGTAATAAAAGTGATGGCCGAAACGATGTCGCGCGGATCGGTGAGGTTCAGAGGAAATATGGGCGGCAGAAAATAATAATCCAAACATGCAACGGCAAAGAACGAAACAATGATGGATGAAACAAGGTTCCCCCTTAATGAAAGCAGCACAATGATAATGAAATACGAACACGAAGGAGTGGGAAGATGCACCTGGAACCGAAAACAGAAGAAAGTCGCCAGCGCTATGGCTGCAATGCCACATAAACACTCTGCAACTATGTGCCAGATTTTGACTTGCTCGACAGCGTCTGTATTTTTTTTCAAGTCTCGCTTCATAACGGACAATTGTTGCAAACCCGTCAAGGCTGATTGGCGTATGAAACAATTCGCAACTTGCGGGCGCAACTTTCTCCCTCTCTGCCTGATTAATGCAAAGCGGGTCTAGTCAACCGTCCTTTTTGAGTTGGTTGATAATTTTCTCGGGGAAATGTTGTTGCCCCTGGTGGACTGCCCGGATGGTGCCAAGCAACTCGCGGCGCAACATGTCTTTATGAATATATGCCCGCGCGCCCAAGCTTCTGGCCCGCTGGATGCAATCGTCGTTGTTGAGGGCGGTTATAACAATGAACCGGGCTTCGGGGAATTCTTTGCCCAATGTGGCAATAACTTCTTCGCCGCGAATAATGGGTAAATTCCAGTCCACGAGCGATACATCAGGTTGAAGCTCCTTAAATCTTTCGATGGCCTCCCGGCCGTCACTGGCTACGCCAGCCACTTTCATGTCCGGCTGGGCGTTCAGCATCGCACTGATCCCATCCCGCATCCCGGCATGATCATCAACAACCAAAACTCTAATCTGCTGTGCCTGAGTTTTCGAAGCCACACCCAATTCTAATGCCAAACTCAAAAAAAGTAACTTACCTGACTGGGTTGGGTGCGGATAACCCTTTTGGGGGATGTGCTTTATCTAAATGAATGATTCCGCGCTGGGATGCACTCACCACCGCCTCCGTGCGATCCATCACGTTCAACTTGCCGAAAATACTTTTAATATGTCCCTTTACCGTATCCTCCGCAATGTTCAGGGCCGCCCCGATTTCTTTGTTTCGCAAACCTTTGGCGATGTATTTTAAAACTTGCAGTTCGCGATCACTCAGGGCCACCCGCGGGGTGTGCTCGGCCAATCGCGCTGCCACTGAAGCAGAAATGTACCGGCGACCCGCATGAACTTCGCGGATGGTTTGCAATAATTCCGTCCGCACCATTTCTTTTAAAAGATAAGCCTGTGCTCCTGCCTCCAGCGCGCGGTAAATGTCCTCATCTCCCTCGTAAGTCGTCAGAACGATGATGCGGGAATCTGGAAATTCCTGGCGGATTTGCTGTGTGGCATCCACACCGCCCATGCCGGGCATTCTTAAATCCATCACAACGACGTCCGGCTTAAGCTCGCGATATTTTGCAAGGCAGGCCTGCCCGTCACCCACCTCGTCCACCACCACCATATCAGATTGCGTTTCAATAATGGCCCGCAACCCGTCCCTTACCACCGGATGGTCATCGACACAAAGAACGCGAATGGATTTTATCTTTTTCACTTGTCCTGTGGTGGGCAGCTTAGCATGGAAAAAACGTGGCGCAAGACTAATCCAGCCTTTTGCACTAAAGGGCCATAAAGTAAGCTCACCCGAATGGGTGAGCTTACTGCTTATGAGACAATATTTTATGCTAAAAAATTGGGTGTGAATTTGCCTTCCTGGCTTCTTTAAAACCATCACAATTTGCGTGACTGAAACGCTTAAGCGATGAAGCATTTTATCCCAAATTTGTTTAACAAAGTTTGACTATTTAATAATCTGGTCTATCTTACATTAGTAAGTAAACTATCACCGGGCGCGGCACCTAAGTTGCCCTAAAGATAGAACAGGAATAGATAATATTCTTGGGATTCCGTCGCCCGGAGGAGCGACTGAATGTATGTAGAACGGCCAATTCGGAGCCTTGAGGCGTCGCACGGACGCGTGGCCACCTTAGCGTTCCTTTCCCGGCACCTACCGGCATCCTCTTTCACTGAAC
This sequence comes from Verrucomicrobiia bacterium, assembly GCA_030042375.1. The sequence continues at coordinate 1,289 of JASHZU010000034.1, read as the reverse complement.
CGTTGGCGCAGTCCTTGCGCATTCAAACCGGGACAACGGTGGCACTGGTCCGACTCATCGATGCCAGTGTTCCGGCCAATCTCAATGAGCGGCCGTCTGTGAATTTGATACTCGACGGCAGCTACCAGTTGGTGCCGCAGTTGCCGCCGACGGATGCCGGTGTACAGCTCATCCACTTGAAAATCTGCCACGAATCATACCCTCCCGGCCAAATCGCATCTCTGCTGGAGCAATTGCGCCGCCGGTTCGATTATGTGCTCATTGAGGCAGCCACGGAGGAGCTACCCGCGGCACCGCTATTTGAATTCCTATTGCACTCGGATAAAGGCTATCTCTTCGCCCGGGCTACGAACGATGACGTTTATCATCTTGATTTATTGGTCCGTGAACTGCGTCCAAAAATTGCCAGCAGTCGAGTTGACCTCAAACCAGCGCTCTGCCTCTGTGAAGGCGAGTTAGTGGATGGTTATGATGCGCTCATCCGGCATGTCATGGGGCCACTGGAAGTGTTCGTTCGCAGCTGCCCGAAATCATCGGATGATCAGGCGCCGGCTGGCGGTATTTTTCACGCCGACCTCCGGCGGCTGGCGCGGGAAATCAGCAACTCTCAGGTCGGGCTCGCGCTTTCGTCCGGCGCCGCTAAAGGTTTGTCCCATATCGGTGTCATCCAGGTATTGGAGGAAAATGGAATTGATATAGACGTCGTCGCCGGGTCGAGCATGGGCGCATATGTTGGGGCTGTTTGGGCTTATGGGTTTGATGGGCAAAAGCTGGAACAATTGGCGCGGGAGATGCAAACGCGGTGGTCGTTTTGGAGTTTGATTGATCCGGCATTTCCGCCACGGCAGGGATTTTTGCGCGGCTACGCGGTAAAAAAACGGCTCATGCGCTCCATCGGCCATGCCCACTTCGCCGACTTGCAGCGTCCGTTACGAGTGCTGGCAACCAATCTCGAAACGCTCGAACGTAGCGTTTTTTCGAGCGGCGAAGTTGCCGATGCTGTTCATGCGAGCATTGCCGTGCCCGGCATCTGTGTGCCGGTAAAGATTAACGGCGAGACCTATGTGGACGGCGGTATCGTGAACCCGCTGCCGGTGGATGTGCTTCGCGAAATGGGTATCAGCCGCGTCATTGCCGTGAACGCCATTCCGACACCGGACCGCAACCGATATTGCCTCCAGGCTGAACGCGAACTGGCACAGCTTCCGCGCAAGCGTGCCCGCGAAGTCTTGCGCAAATTGCTCCCATTGGGGACACACCTGAATTACTTCACGCGCGGCAACATTCTC
>JASHZU010000255.1 GCA_030042375.1 Verrucomicrobiia bacterium | reverse complement strand
GGCAGGACGTAACCGCAAGCAGGTGTGATCAGCACCAAACCGGCGACTGCGCCGGAGCAGAAGCCCACCAGGGTGGGTTTGCCCTTCACAATCCATTCCCACATCGGCCATACGAATGAACCAACCGCCGTGGCGATAGTCGTGGTCGTGAACGCGTTGGCAGCGATTTGGTCGCCCGCAACCGCGCTGCCGGAGTTAAACCCGTACCAGCCCACCCACAGCATCGAAGCACCAATGAAGGTCAGCACAATACTGTGTGGCGTGAAGTTTTCTTTGCCGAAGCCAAGGCGCCGGCCCAGGATGATACACAGCACAAGGCCCGACCAGCCTGACGACATATGCACGACCGTGCCACCGGCGAAGTCCAGGCCCTTAATCTTGGAATCGGGATTCCAGCAACCGTTCATCAGGCCGTTGACGCCCCAGACCATGTGACCTTGCGTGTTATAGACAAACAATATCCACAACGTCATGAACACGAAGATAGCTGAGAATTTCATGCGTTCCGCGATGGAGCCAACGATGAGCGCCGGCGTGATGATGGCGAACATCAATTGGAACATGGCATAGACGTTTTCAGAAACCCAGTAAGAGTAACCCGGGTTCGGGGCCGAAGTGACGTTGTTAAACATCCAGCACACTTTCGGATTGCCCATGATACCAGGAATCCAGTCGTGGCCCGCTTCTCCCTGGGTGTAAACTTCACCCCAGACGTTGACGGCGCCAGTGGTCGCCTCCCCGTGCATACCGCCCGAGCCGCCAAAGATCATTCCGTAACTGCAAATGATCCAAAGAATGGTCGTCAAACCGGTAATCAGGAAGCATTGCGCGCATACAGAAACGATGTTCTTTTTGCGAACAAGACCGCCGTAGAACAAGGCCAGGCCGGGCAGCGTCATGAACAACACTAGCGCCGTGCTGGCCAGCAGCCACGCGTTATGACCCGCGCCAGGAAAGGCGACATAAGCCCCGGTGCTGTTCAACAGGTTGGTATTGATAATGGACGAGGCCAGACCAAAATTGACGGTCCAATTGCCATTGGTGTCGCGGTAAGGCGCCGTGGGATCCGCGTTTTGAAAATAGGCTTCAATGGATTCCATCCGTTGCTCGGTGGTCGGCGCATTGGTGGTCCACGCCGGCGGCGGCGCATTGGTGGAGGCCATCGCCGGGGCGTTGGTGGACGCCATGGCGGGCATGTTGGTGGACGCCATAGCGTTCGTTTGCGCACCTGCGGTCAAAGCACCGAATGAAGCGGTGGCAATCAGAGCGAGTGTGAGAAGAATACGTTTCATGGTTTTATTAATGGGTGTTCTAATGGGTTGGGAGTTAAACAGCTGATTCGCCTTTCTCTTCGGTGCGAATCCGGACGGCTTCTTCAACGGTGGAAACAAAGACTTTTCCATCCCCGATTTTTCCGGTCTTGGCCGCCTTGATAATGGCGCTGACCGCGGCGTCCTTTTGATTGTCGGCGACAACCAGTTCGATTTTAATCTTGGGTAAAAAATCCACAGTGTACTCGCTGCCACGGTAGATTTCGGTGTGGCCCTTTTGGCGGCCGAAGCCTTTGACCTCGCTCACGGTCATGCCTTCGATGCCAATTTCGCTAAGGGCGTCCTTTACTTCTTCAAGTTTGAACGGTTTTATTATCGCGTCTATTTTCTTCATATTTATTGTTGGGTGATTAGTGCTTCGCCGTACCAATTAAACCTTCTGGCGACGGCGGCTGCCGCCCTTTAGCAACGACAATGCCAACATGAAATCGCAGGAATGATGACGCGCGAAATCGCCTTTATTTACAATGGTTTTTTCGATGTCGCGAAGTTATTAACAACCGGGAGAGACATTATTTTTCCTGTTTTGTTTTGCTCACACGATAAAATTATCGCCAGCAAGAGGCAGGAATTCGCGAAGCGATAAAATCGGTGGTCAAATTTTGACACTGGCGGCCAAATTCCTATCCTGTCAGCGTGAAAACCGTTCCCGTCCACCTGGGCAGCCGCAGCTATGCGATTAAAATCGCGCCCGCCCTCTTAAAAAACCTGGGGAGTGAATGCGCGCGCCTGAAACTGGGCGAGCGTTGCGCGATTATCACAGATCGAAATGCGGGGAAGCTTTTCGCAAAAACTGTCTTTGATTCCCTCATGCGCCAGGGATTTTCGCCCATCCTGATAACCGTTCCTGCCGGGGAAACGGCGAAAAGTTTGCGGACCGTGGAGAATTGTTACAGCCAATTGGCGGCGCACCGTCTGGAAAGAAAATCCTTTATCATCGCACTGGGCGGCGGAGTCGTGGGCGATTTGGCGGGATTTGTCGCAGCGACCTATTTGCGCGGGATCCCGTTTGTGCAAGTACCGACGACGTTGCTGGCGCAGGTAGACAGTTCAGTAGGCGGGAAAACCGGCGTCAATTTGCGCGCGGGGAAAAACCTGGTCGGCTCATTCTATCAGCCGCGGCTGGTGCTGTGCGACTTGGACACGCTCAAGACCTTGCCGGAGCGTGAATTTCGCGCCGGGCTGGCGGAAGTCATCAAGTACGGAATCATTTTCGATGCGCGGTTGTTTGCGCATATTGAGAAAAAATTGCCGGAAATTCTTAAGCGCAGTCAAAAGATCCTCGCGCCGATTGTCGCGCGGTGTTGCGAAATCAAAGCGGAAGTCGTGGGCGCGGACGAAACCGAAACCGGCTTGCGCGCGATTTTGAATTTCGGGCATACGATTGGCCATGCGATTGAAAACAGTTTCGGCTACGGAAAATTTTTGCACGGCGAAGCGATTTCCATTGGGCAAGTGGCCGAAGCAAAATTGTCAGGCAAAATCCTGGGATTGCGTCAGGGCGAGGCCGAGCGAATTGAAAACCTGTTCAGGAACGCCG
>JASHZU010000003.1 GCA_030042375.1 Verrucomicrobiia bacterium | reverse complement strand
TATCGTGTCCCAAAGCGATATTATGACCTGGACAAGATTGAATGGTTTTTGAAAAGGGCAAAAAGGACAATAAACCAGTTTTTGATTGAACAGGAATGTTGGGCTTTCCTCGCCGCTAGGGTTTCGCATCGGCTGCTCTCACCGGACGCAGTTTTTTGTTCCAAGGATAATCTGCCGAGCGCCGATTTCCCTCCAGCCATCCATTTTATCGGGTACCAGAAGGAACATTTCTGGCGATTCGTTGCGGAATCTGAAAAGGGGTTGGCGCGCGAGCCTATTGCCGAAATGAAGACTATCCCGGGATGGCGGGTTTCCCGCCGTGCGATTTCCGCCCAGATTGTCCGAGGCCTTTGTCGCCGGTTGGTTAACGCGATGTCCTTAGGCATCCGCCGCAATGATTTTGGAAATTCCGGGCCAGTTTTTTAGCACAGGTAAACCGTCTTAACCAGATATGGATTACCCGCAGCGCAACAGCTTCGGCATCTTTTGGGCTGACGTCGGCATTGAAGCATGGGCTGATCAAATGCTTGTGATGCCTACCAAAGTAGAAGGCCGAAGACTCTATAGCTGGATGCATCCCCTGATGACTTCGAGCCATATCTTGCTTTGCGGAATCAAAGGCCGTCCCCGGTTCGAGTCCTAAATCCCACCCGGGATCAGATAATAAAAAAAGCCGATTTATTGATGGTGCAATCAGTCGAAACAAAAATGGCCGGGGGACAATCCGTCATCCATTCGCTGGGAGTGATTATCGCCACCGTCGGACGAAAGGAAATTGTCCAGCAGACAATTTTTGCACTGGCGGCTCGCAAAACGGTGCCTTCGGTTGTGGTCATTGTTGGCGCGGATCAAAACGATTTGCCGCCGCTTCCGGCGGATCTGCCTTTCCAGGTTCAACCGCTGCTGGCTCCCGTAAAGGGGTCTGCCATCCAGCGAAATTTCGGGATTCGGCATCTGTCTCCGTCGGTCGAGTTTGTGGCTTTTCTCGACGATGACATGGAAGTTCATGACGACTATTGCGCGGAGGTGGAAAAAGTTTTTCGGACTGCACCCGAGGTGGCCGGATTCAGCGGCTGTATTCTGGCAAATGGCGACATCGACCGCGCGAGTGCCCGCCGCTTGCTTGATAATCATCAGATTCCTTCGGGGATGCCGGTATTTGGGTTTTATCCGAAGCGATGGCCCGGATTTTATGGCTGCGCGATGAATGTCCGCCGGCGCTGGTTAGACATCGAACAATTCGACGAGCGATTGCCGCTCTATGCCGTCGGTGAAGATTGCGAAATCGGATTTCGTTTAAGCCGTCACGGTGATGTCGGCGGCTCGGCGCGTTGTCCCGTGGTTCATCTGGCGACGAGGTCAGGTCGAATTTCCGAAGTCGGCGTGGGCTATGCCCAAATTATCAATTACCTTTACTACGCCAACAAAGGAATCGGCTTTCCAAAAGTTTCAACCTATTTCGAAAAGTTGTTTCGTTTGCCGTTGGTCAATTTATTTTTTTCCATGTTTCCCTCCCGCGATCAAAAAAACTCCGTTGATCGCAAGGGCAGGTTTCGCGGAAATGTCCTGGCTCTTTGCGATGTTGCCCGCTGGAAAATTGACCCAATGAACCTGGTTCAAAGGATTAAACAAATCGAAAAAAAGGACGCTCAGAAAAACAGTGGAAAACAAGCGGTTTAAAAATGGACACCGCTGGACACCCGTGTCCTCTTAATTCCCTTCTTTGACAAACTCCTCTGAAATAATGGCTCTTATTCGCTTGGCACACCCGTTGCTTAATTCCCTTTCGTTAAAACGAAAGAGAACAGGCTCATTGTGCGCAAGCAAGTCAACATTCGGAATGTCGCGGAGTCTTTTCTTCTTTCGGATTTTGTCTCGCGTTTGCTATTTCGGATTTTCGCACTGGTGCCGCTCGTACTTTTTCTCTCCTGTTTTTCCGTGCGCGCTCAGACGTCTCTGAATGTGACCAATTTTGGCGCGGTGGCTGATGCCGAGCAATTTTACGTGAATACCGTCAGCAACTCCACAGTGGTATCGGTGAGCGGAACCAACACCTTTTCCACGGCCGACATCGGCAAGGTCATCGAAGTCTTCGGCGCCGGTCCCTGGATCACCTACAGCAATTGGGGCCCGGTCGTCACGCAACAGGACATCATTTGCCTGATTACAAATGTTATCGGGCCAAAAAATTTGGTTCTGACGATTCCCTGCGGCTGGACGATGAATGCGTATTGTGTGGTGGGGAGCAACAATGGCCCGGCGTTCCAGTCGGCGATCAACGCGGCATCGGGGATGGTCTCCAGTGTGAATACCAATGTGGTGCTGAACATTCCCGCCGGGACTTACCTGATGGTCTCGACCAATGTGCTGGATGCCAATTACGTGATGAGCAGCATATCCGACACGCATCCGGCCTTCACCATCTCCTCGGGCGGTGTCACCCTGGCCGGGGCCCCCGGGGGGGGTACCGTCCTGATGGGCTGTGGCGCGGGGATGAACCATTTGGTCAATTCCAGTTTGACGTGGATCTCACCCAATTACGCGCCGTATGTGCCGATGCGCGATACGCTGGTGGAATGCCAGGGATCGGTGGCGCATAACCAGTACCCGCTGGTGTTTCAAAATCTGACGCTGGACGGAGGGCTGCTCAATGGGCAGCAGACCTATAATTACTGGACGATCCAGCAGGGCAATGGGTCGGGATGGGACACGACGCATCATGCGGTGGCGGACTGGGATGGCTATGTGACCTATCAAATGAACCAGCTCAAGGTCTTTACCAATTGCGTGTTCCAGCATTGGCGCGGGGAGATGGTGATCTGCTGGACCGATTGCATCACCAATGCGGTCAACGATTTCCTGAATTGCACATTTACGGATGGCAATGCGACGGCCGACAACATGTACTATGGGCAGAACCTCCTGAACTGCACGTTTAACGGGGTGGGCAAGGTGATGGAATATTATCAGGACAACGCCAATGAGCCGGTGGTGATCTCCAATTGCATCGTGACCAACATCTCCCAACTGGCCGGCCCGGGCAATATCCATTACGACATCGCCGTGACCGGGGCGACGACGACCCGGGTGATCCCCAATTTTACGATTGAGGACAGCCAGTTTTACGATTCGGTGGGGATGGATTTTATTTGTTTGAACGCCGGCTGCAATGTGTCGATGGTGAACAATTTGTTTCAGGGCAGCAACGCCAATGCGATTACCCTGACGTATGCGGGGCAACAGCCCAGCGATGGGACCCAGGTGCAGATCATGAATAACCTGGTGGTGGCGGGGAACACGTTTGCCTGCAGCTATCCGGTCTCGGACCAGGGGTTTCCGGTGGAGAACATGGTGTGCTCGAACAACACGGGATTTTACATTGCGCTGGGAGCGGCGTTTGCGACCAATGTGGTGTTATCAGGCAATACCGGAGTCCAACTGGGCCATACGTATGATATCCAGGGCGGGCCGACCTCGCCCAGTTCGCCGGGAGGGATCAGCAGCGGGCAATACATGATCGATGAGCCGAACAATAACTGGGTGATTCCCATCCCGTATCCGCCGGACGCGGGCGATTATAACCAGACCAATTATATCAGTTATGGGAATGGGCGGGTGCATGAAGTGCAGTCGTCGGGGGCGTTCTTTTACCTGGATGACCTGCATCCGAGCATGATTCCGGCGGGGGCCATCCTGCAGGTCTATGCCGTAACCTGGACAGGGGCCAATGTGACCAACTTCTACACCTCGGCCACCTCGCCGGGCACCCCCA
>JASHZU010000254.1 GCA_030042375.1 Verrucomicrobiia bacterium | reverse complement strand
GGCCATCACCGTGGAACTCAGACCAAAGCCGAGATTCAGGAGCGCGGAAGCGACCAGCGCGACGGACATGAAAACGCAGGCATTGGCGCGGTCAGCGAGGAAGCCATTGGCAAATTTAGAGATGCCGTAAATCACTCCCTGCAAGGTCAGGAAGATGCCCAGGTCCTGTTTCGTAATGCCCAGGTCTTTTTCCATGAACGGCATGGCAACGGGAAGGTTATTGCGAACGAAATAAAACGTGGCGTAGCCGAGAATGGAAAGGACCAGAACGCGAAGCTGCCAGGAACGGTATTGGGCGGCGATTTGCGCAGGGTCCGTGAGCGTGACCGGCCGGGGCGGCGCGGGGCGAAAAATTCCGAACCAACCGCCGGGCGCCTTAGGCGCGGATTGGGCGATAGCCGGTTCGGGAATCACGCATCCACTGTGTCAACCCTCATGGGCGCCGTCCAGAAAAAGAAAAGAAAAAGGGCGGCCGTTTCCGACCGCCCTTTGTGATATGATTATCCAATCAAAGTTACCGTCCAAACCGGTAGAACATTACCGAGTTCGTGCTCGCATTATTGGTATAAGGCGGTGACGCTGACGGTATATCGGCGAACGGGGTCGTCAACAGATTCGTCGTTTCCTGGATGCCCAGCGTCGGGTCAGACCAAGTGATAATTGTATTAGTCCCCGCCGGCGTGACGTGCAGCGACGGGAACACGGAATCAAACGTGGTACCGACCTTTAGATAGCTGACGTTGATTCCGCCGGCGATATCGCCACTTTCGTTGCCGGACTGGCGAAGCTCAAAGTCGGAGATGTTATATTTAATCGTACCGCCATCAGCAGGGGCCGACGCGCTGGGCGAAGACTGGCTGCTCGGGTTGACCCAAACAGTGGATACGCCGTTGGAGAGGTTCAGTGACACGACAACAGTATAATTACTGCCCGGCACCAGATCCTGATTAAACATCGTCGCGCCAGCTTCGGTCGCGCCCTCGTCGGCAACACCGACTTGATAATCGCCAAAATCACCAGGGGCGACTAAGTTGGTGGCAGCCAGGAGGAGACCTTCCACGTCGGCCGTAATGCCGGAACCGTCATTGAAGGCGGCAAAGTAGGTGCCGTTGCTGTTTGGCGTATCGTTGGCCTCCATGTTGATGACCATGCTATAGTACAAGGTGGTTACATAGTTCGTAGGATTGGTGGGCGTGGCATTGGTGGCATACGGCGCACCCAGCAACGGCACCTCCAGATTTTCCGTATTGTTAGCCGTATCCACCAGCACGGAACCACCAGTGGGACTGCTATTCAGCGTCATGAAGTGGAATGTGCCGCTCAGATGCGTCCAGAAGGCGCCGATTTCATCCAATGGGCCACTCTGGTCATAATTAAAGTAATCCACAAAGAGCACATTTGTATTCGGCCGGACCATGAATGGTATGGTGGCCGTTGTGAACTTGGGATCAGACAGATTATTGTCATTAACGGTAACACTCACAAGGGCAACACCGAGTTCATTGCTGCCCGGCCCGAAGGTGACGCTCGGATTAGCCGTACCCTGGCCGGTAATTACAATATTGGTAGCAGGGAGTACGGTATTATTATCAGAATTTGTTTCATAGGTCAGTTGGCTGGTGGCGTTGCTTTGGCTGCCCACCATGAACGGAATAGTAAGGGCCTTGTTGGCCAAGGTATTTGTTTCCGGTATTTGTGTAAGAGTATTGGTCGGGGGCAAATAAACTGTTGTGAGTGTCAAAAGGAACCACGATTTGGTCACATCCCCGTTGGTATCCGTCACGCTAACCAATATGGGAGCGGCCGCAACACTCTGCGCGATGCTACTGGGGATAATCGTCATCGTGCAGGTGCCGTCAACATTGCTGGTGAATTCAAAGGTTGGATTCACCGTGGATGGATTAAGCGAGATGGCGGAATAGGTGAACTTGTTGGCCGTGGTATCACCGCTCACATAGAACGTGTTTGTCAGCGACACATTGTCCAGCGTCGTTTCATTAGTGACCGTCAGACCCGTCGCCTCGTTGGTAAATGCACTGATCACCGGCGGCTGGTTGTTATTAGTGATGGCGTCACCATAGAGGCCCACCAAATCATAAGTCACCGTGCCGGCGGCAAAACCATCCAAGCCCCCAGAGGTATAGCTATTGGCGGTGCCCAGATAGCCAGTGGGTCCATTTGTTGTTATGACACCATAAGTAGCGGTTTCCTGGACTTCCGTCACGATGCGAACGCCGAAATTGGGGTTGTTGGCCACGCCAGGGAACCCGCTGAAATCGTTCGTATATGTTATCCAGTCGTCGCCTTCGCCGTTGAAGGTGGAACTGGAGGGGTAATCAATCCAAGTCGTCCCATTTGTAGTATATTGCACCCGCTCATAGTCGCTCGCCGTAGGTGACACGCGGGAATCATATTCCAGCAGGACGTTTTTGGCCCCAACGGTGCTGGCATTGAATTGCACTCCGTTTAGCTTGTTGCTGCCAACTAACGGATAGTTGTCTGTGCCCCATGAATTGTTCGGAAGATGATCCCCCAAACTTGGAACAATGATGTCAAAGCCCGCCCCGTCGCTGCCATCGACTGCACCCGCAAAAGGCGAGGTTCCCGGATCATTGCAGGTTCCTACTGGCGAAGCGGTGCCAGCACCAAGGTAAGGGACCGGGTCTGCCGTCGCAGTCGGATTCACAGTCGTATTGGTAAAGGGTATGCCGTTAAAGTCCCAGAACGCAAATGGCGTGACCGGCGGCAGGTATTCATAAAACGGCGACGGATAATCAAGATCATACACATTGGTTACGGCCAAAATTCCCGCTACCGAGCTTGTCTGTGAACCATAAATGTTGGAGATGACGACCACGAAGTTCGTCAGGTCGGCTGTTTGGACATTGGAAATCGAAAGCGTACTGGTACCCGCGCCATAGATCACAGCACCGCTCGCCGTGGTGCTGCCGGGGTTCACCGGCGCGAGCATATCGCCACTGGCATCGGTAAAGTACCATTGATAACCTATGGGACCGGTGCCGAAAGCGGCCACGGAAAAATACACCGTGCCGTCAACCAGGCCATAGGTATAGTTGGGTTCCACCTGGATAATTGGATCGTTTTGGACCGTTAGTGTGGCAACGGCGGTGGTGGAGGAACCGGAAGAGTTAGTCAGAATCGCAAAGTAGCCTCCACTGTTTGCCGCCAATACACTCGTCAGTGCCAGACTTGAGTTTGTTTGGTCGGAAAGCAAGTTGGTGGTTAATGGCACTGAATTGCTGATCTGGTACCAGGAATAGCTCGCCTGTGCGCCATCAGAATCGCTCGCGGTAAAGCCCGCTCCCTGGCCCGCATTCACAGTTTCGCTGGTTGGCGATATGAGCGCATTGGTTGGCGGAAGAACTCCGAAGATCGAGGTCACGCCGCCGGCAATAACAAATTCATTGGTGGTGCCAAGGAGGGTGCCGGCGGGAACGGTGGGATTATAAATATACCAGGTGCCACCTGTGCTGGTCGCACCCCAGTTCACAAGGCGAAAGTAATTGGTTGTAGTGGAAGGAACATTTTGCAGGAAGTTAAACGTAGAAAGATTGTTCGTAAAGACGGTGTTCCCATTATAAGTAACAGGCAAAAGATCAATATAATTGACCCCGTCGGTGGAGTATTGCAACTCGGCGCTGCCCGGACCGGTGCTCGACATATGAATAAAGCCCTCGTTCGTATAGAAAGAAATGGTATAGTTGGTCGCCGCCTGAATGGCATACGTAATATAAAGCCCATTGGCAATCGAATTAGCCTCGCTATCGGCAATGCCCGCATTGGTCCAGGAATTTCCTCCATAGACAGCACTCGTTGTAATCGCCCCAATACCGGAACCTTTGGTCATAGGAGTGACAATTATATTCGCGGCGGCGGTATTGTTAGTATAGGGCGCCGGCGGTGTTCCGCCGCCGTCGGTTAGCGATGGTCCGCCCGGCCCATTCATAGCGGTATCCCAAGTTGCGAGGTTTTGTGCTGCTGGTTCCGGTGTCACGGACCCGAAAATCACAAATTCATTGGTGGTGCCAAGGAGGGTGCCGGCGGGAACGGTGGGATTATAAATATACCAGGTGCCGGCGGTGCTGGTCGCACCCCAGTTCACAAGGCGAAAGTAATTGGTCGTAGTGGAAGGAACATTTTGCAGCGCGGCAATCCCTGAAAGATTATTCGTAAAGACAGTGTTTCCATTATAAGTAACAGGCAAAAGATCGCTGTAATTGACCCCGTCGGTGGAGTATTGCAACTCGCCGCTGCCCGGACCGGTGCTCGACATATGAATAAAGCCCTCGTTCGTTGAGAAAGAAATGGTATAGCCGGGCGCCGCCTGAATGGCATACGTAATATAAAGCCCATTGGCAATCGAATTAGCCTCGCTATCGGCAATGCCCGCATTGGTCCAGGAATTTCCTCCATAGACAGCACTCGTTGTAATCGCCCCAATACCGGAACCTTTGGTCATGGGAGTGACAATCACATTCGCGAAAGCGGTATTGTTGGTATAGGGCGCCGGCGGTGTTCCGCCGCCGGCGGTTAGCGACGGTCCGCCCGGCCCATTCATAGCGGTATCCCAGCTTGCAATTTCTTGCTGGGCGGAAGCATGGTTAAGGGTAAAATATGCCATGGCCGCAACTACAGCATGAGACAGGACTTTGATTAGTGGTTTCATATTTTTGTATATTTAATCCTCTGCGGAGGCAGAGTATATCATAATTAAAACTTCCGAGTGTTACATGACAGTGACAATATTAAAACTTTCAAGTGCGCATGACAGTGAAAAATCGTTTCAGTTCGGGGTTGTTGGGGAGGGATACCAATATATTTGGGGACCATCCGACCACTCTTCTCCACCCGTGTCGCCGGAACTTGTTCCATCGGCCTCTCCCTGGGGTTCCCAAAACATGTTTGTGTGAAGCGAAATTGCACTGCCATCCACCATCGCCAAATTGCCCAGCGTGTTTTTCATATGCCGGCCAATGGCATAAAAAGCGGTCACACAGGATTCGGACGGGCCAACGCTGGATTCGGGGTTCCCAACGCTGGAAGACCCGTCGGCGGCATCCGGATCTACTTCCGCCAGAAACACGGTCTGGGTGGGTTTCAATACATTAATCAATTTTGTCTGTTGAACGCCCGTGGGCTGGCCGGTCGAAGAGTACCGTGTGCTCCAATTCACACAGAGCCGGCTATTTTCTCCATACATGAAAAATGCCTTGTTGATCGTCGGAGGCCAAGTATAACCAAGCGTCGTTGGGGGAATGGGAGTGCTCGGACAGGAAAAAATGCTGTGACTGCCCGGGACGGGCTGTTGCGGGGTGTAACCATTGGCCCCATAAAGATCCACCAAGGATACCTGCCCCATTTCAGGGGGAATTATATTATACCAAGCCAGCGTATAATTTGGCGTCGACCCCCCCCCGCTCCCCGTCCAATTGATGTCTTCCTCCGTATCACCTTCTTCCGGGACAAAGTCACTGTTGTCATCACAGTACATGTGAAAAGCCAGCCCCCATTGGCGCATATTGTTCAAACAATATATTTCCTGCGACTTATTCTGCGCCGAACTCAATACCGGCATCAGGATGGCCGCCAAAATGGCAATGATGGCAATGACAACGAGCAGCTCAATGAGCGTGAAGGCTTTTGTGTTCTTCCTTGAAATAGTTTTCATCATTAAAAAATTAGCTTAAGATAAAACACCCATTTTGTGTGTGACATTCCGGAAACGTTTTTGTTCCACAGGCTATGTAACATTTGGGTGACACATTCCCGTTCGTTAAAAACTTCTGGGAAATGGCGCGTTGCGCTTTTTTCCCCGAATTTTAACGGCGGTCGAAATCCGAAACTGATTACGCCCTTCATTGTCA
>JASHZU010000253.1 GCA_030042375.1 Verrucomicrobiia bacterium | reverse complement strand
ATGAGAAAGACGATGATCGCTTTGGCTTCGATCGTCGCCTGTTTCCAAACGTAGGGGATATCTGACTGACCAGAAATGGCCCCCACGACAACACTAGAATATCCGTGCATCATGTTTCTAACTTGGTCGTGAGGAACCGACGAGCGGCCAAGCAGAAAAACTTTTACCTGTTCCAAAAAAAATTGCAACGATTTTTTAAAAGATTTTTATCAGTAAATCTATTCAAACGGCCGCCGTTGCATTTTTGTTTTTTGCCCCTATCCTCAGGGCACTTAAAAATGACAACCCATTATCGCCATCCGCTGGCCATCCTCCATCTTCCATTCTCTATCTTCGCTTTTTTCGTGCTGGCCCTCAGTGTGGCGCACGCCCAGAACGTTGTCGCGCCCGGCGCCACCCTGCAATATCTCGCCGGCGGTTTTGCCTTCACCGAGGGTGCCACTTGCGATCGCGATGGCAACGTCTTCTTCGTGGATCAGCCAAACAACCGCATCATGGAATGGAGCACGGATGGCAAACTCTCCACCTTCATGCAGCCCTCCGGCCACGCCAACGGCATGGAGTTCGACACCAACGGCAACCTCATTGCCTGTGCCGACGAGCACAACCAGCTTTGGTCCATCGCGCCTGATAAAACCGTCACCGTACTTGTCACGAATTACCAGGGCAAATACATGAACGGTCCGAACGATGTTTGGATTACTCCTTCCGGCGGCATCTATATCACCGACCCCTTTTATCGCCGCACGTGGTGGGACCATACGACAATGGCGCTGTCGAATGAAGAAGTCTATTACCTCTCGCCGGACCACAAAACGTTGATTCGCGTCACTGATGATTTGAAAAAGCCCAACGGCATCACCGGTACGCCGGACGGCAAGACACTTTTTGTCGGCGACATCGGCGCGAGCAAGACATGGCGTTACGACATCCAACCTGATGGCACGCTCACGAACAAAACTCTTTTCTGCATGCACGGCTCTGATGGCATGACGATTGATAATTTGGGCGATCTCTATTTATGCGGCCTGGGCGTAAGTATTTATAATAAATTTGGCAAGCGCATCGGGCATATTCCCGTGCCGGAAAGCTGGACCGGCAACCTCTGCTTCGGCGGCAAAGACCGCCAGACCCTTTTTCTGGCCGCCAGCCATTCGCTCTACTCCATCCGCATGTCCGTCAAAGGCGCAAACACAGCAAAGTAGCTGGTTTCTCCGTTGCCAGTTTTCTCACCGGCAAAGATGATGCCGTTGACGCTGCGGACGGCGCGACGTCATCGTATGTGGTGCCGATACGCGCATCGCTCATGTAAGCTGTGGCTGGTCCCGCGCCGTTCATCCGGGCGGAACGGTAGCAGCCCCACTTGAGCATGTTGAACGAACCCGGCATCGGGTCCCACGTCGGGCCGTACCAACGATCTTTGCCGTTAATGAATGCCTGCCGCGCGCCGTCATACCAAAGCTCCGTATACCCTTGCGTATGGCTGGTGCTGAGATAAGTATGCACCACAAACGTGTGCCAGACGCCCGGCTTAAACGGCGTGTGCCAGAAATTCACGTTTACGCCATTGGCGTTGTTCTGCAGGTAGAGATTGCCGTCGCCGTTCACACAGCGCAGTACCAGCGGCGCGCCCTGCCCGGGCGGGCCGTAACCATGCATCTGGAACAGCGCCACCCAACCGGGCTTGATAGGCATCGGCGTCCATAACGCGCGCCAGCCGATATAATAATCATGATTTACCGCCAAGCGGAACTTGCCGTCCGGTGTCACGTTGCCGCGCGATTCCACGCGCTCCTTGTAATGATTGAAATTGTCCCAGGTCTGGTAGCGATAAACCAACCCGTACAAGCCCATGGGATCATTCGTCACCGTGATGGTTCCGGGTTTTTGCTCCAGCCCTTCAAAAACTGAAGTTCCTCGCTGCGCATCCGCTTCCCATAATAGCGTCGCCTGCGCTACCCCGCCCAATGCTGCAAACAATAGCGCAACGCAGAGTCTTACTGCCAAACGATTTAACCACCTCGCCTGATGGCTAATAAAATAACGATAAAGTAATTTTCTATTCATCTAAGTCGAGTCATTTAGACATACCAAAAGAATACTAGGATATAGAATACTAGTATTCAGACTTAAAGCTAGTTTTTTTGCGAAAGGATGTGAAAAGGCAGTTTAGTTTCAATCACGGATGGACATGGATAAACACCGATTTTTTGCCTCGTCGCGAGGACAATTATGGGTTCAGCCTCTTGCGCGCTTTTGGCGGCGGTAACTGGCCTTGGATACAGGCGCCGGGGCGTCGGCTTTTTCACCGTCGATCATGCGTTTGAGTTCTTTGATTTGGTCGCGCAGGAGGGCGGCTTTCTCAAACTGCAAGTCCTCGGCGGCCTTGAGCATTTCGGTCTCGAGTTCGCTAATGGTCTGGGTGAGGTCTACGTCCAGCTTGGCGTCCTTCAGCACGCCGTGCGCTTCCTCGCGATTGGATTCGTATACAGCCAGGCTTTCCTCCACCGC
>JASHZU010000252.1 GCA_030042375.1 Verrucomicrobiia bacterium | reverse complement strand
GGAGATTGCGCTCCAGGCGCGCTTTCAGGGCGGCGTCCACGTCATTGGTCACGGCGTCCAGGTGCGCCTGCGCCTCGGCGTAACGGCCGGCGGCAATCTTGATGCGCGCGAGGTGAATGTAAACTCCCTCGCGCTCCAGGTCGGTATGCGCGATTTTGAGGGCGTTCGTCCACGCCTCCAGTGCGTCATTCGTGCGCAGTGGCCTGATGCCGTAGTAACTCTCCGCGTAATCAGTCATCAATGTGAAATTGCCCGGGTCCAATTTGATTGCCTTCTGGTACAGCGCCAGCGCTCTGTCAAACACCTCCGTTTCGTTGATGTTGTAAAATTGTTCCGCATCCTTGCGATACAAATAAATGGTCGTCGCGAAATTCTGATAATACACCGGCTCCGTGGGGTCCAATTCGCTCGCTTTAGTATAATATGCGAAGGCATTGGTGACTGGACCGTTCTCGCCGTAGTAATTGGCAAGGTCGTTCCACGCGGCGGGATTGGCTGGGTCGAGCTGGCGGCCCTTTTCATATTGCGCATGCGCGCCTTCATCGTCGCCGATGTCGTCCAAAAAGCTGCCGTAGGCCAGATAAGCCGCCGCGTTCGTGGGATAACGCACCAGATAATTCTGGTAATTTTCGCGCACGGTCTTCAGCCGCGCGATAATCCGTTCGTTCAACTGCTCTTTGGATTCACCCGCGCCATGGGCGGCAAACGCATTGTTTTCATTAATCCAATGGTTGATTTCGTCCATCGCGGCGTCGTCATCCTCCATTACCTTGTCCAATTCCTGCTGCGCCACGTCGTTGGTATTGGAAGCATCTGCCCCGATGTCTGACGCTCTCGAATCCGTGTCTGCCCGCAATGCGTTCGTAAACAACAACGCGGCAATAAGCCCAATGAAAAATTGATTCATGCTGGCAATTTAGACTTTCCCGCGGGACGAGTCGAGGCGCAAAGGATTTTAGGAGCTTCGGAATTCGGTATCTGCCGGTTAAATCCTGAAAATGCGTAAGATGCACATGGGCTGTCCCCTCTCCGCTCCCATCCGATGGGAGGGGAGAGGGTCAGGGTGAGGTGAGGGCAAGATTCCACAAACTTTTGGCCTTAGCGACGCCGTCACTTCTCCAGCAATTTCCGGATCTTTTCCAATTCCCTGCGCCGTTCCTTCGTCGCTTCCGGCGGTTCCAATTTGAGGCTCTTGAGCGTGTGGAGGACAATCTGCGAAATAATCAGCCGCGCATTGGGTTTGTCGTCCGCGGGAACCACGTACCACGGCGCGCGCTCCGTGCTGGTGGCGCTCAGGGATTCGCCATACGCCTCCATGTACTCCTTCCACAAATTGCGCTCGCGAATGTCGTCCGCGCTTAATTTCCAGTTCTTGTGCGGGTCGTCAATCCGCTCCAGGAAACGCTTGCGCTGCTCTTCCTTGGACAAGTGCAGGAAAAATTTCACGATCCGCGTGCCGTTGCGATACAAATGTCTTTCCAGGTCCCGAATGGATTGGTAGCGGTGCGCCCAAATGTTTTTCCTGTCAATCAGCTCTTCCGGGATTCCCTCCGCTTCCAGGATTTCCGGATGCACCCGCACGATGAGCACTTCCTCGTAGTAAGAACGGTTGTAAATCCCGATGCGCCCGCGTTCCGGCAGCGCGCGCGTCGTACGCCACAGAAAATCATGCGTCAATTCCACGGCGCTGGGATGCTTGAAACTGTAAACCTGGCAGCCCTGCGGATTGATGCCGGACATCACGTGCTTGATGGCACCGTCTTTGCCGGCGGCATCCATCGCCTGGAAAATCAGCAGCAGCGCGTACTTGCCGGTCGCATACAGGAGATTCTGCTGGCGGCTCATCTCCGCAACGTGCGCCTCCAGAATTTCCTGGTAATGCTCTTTGGATTGGTAAAACGGCTTAACCCTCGTGTCCCATTTCTTGAGCTTGATGTGCTTGCCCTCGCCAACGCGGAATTGGTCGCATTTGATTTTCATGGATATCGGAATGCAGCATCCCACCGTCCAGTGTCTTTTTCAACACCGCTTTGGCATCCCGCATCTCCTGCGCACGCGCTGGGACGTGCTATGTCAACGCACCTGCCGGGCCATGTTCTGGCCGCCGAACGGATTCGGCACGCGCAACGAACACTCCGGGTCATCGCGCCATTCGCCGTCCACCAGGAAGCGATAGTGATGCTCCCCTGGAGTCAGTTCCACTGATGTGTGCCAAATCCCCTTCGCGTCCTTCCGCAGGCTGATGGGGCTCTCCTGCCAGTGCGTAAAGTCGCCGACCAATTGCACGCTAATCGCTTCGGGTGCGCGGAAGGAAAAGCCTTGCGCGTTTCCGTTGCCCCCGTCTTTCGAACTCATTTTCTTTGCCATAAATTTCTCCTCTTTCTCCTTCATGTTCACTGCCAACAGAATTATTGACAGGTCACAAGCCAACCTAGCTCAAACTTTTTGGAGCGCAATACGCCAGAAGGAATAATTATCCACACGAAATTCACTTTTAAGCATCGCGAATAGTTTGACTATTAAAAGCTGTGGCAAGGCGACGGGCCACACGCGCGTCCTCCTGCACGACCGTCAGGTGTCTCCCTTGACAGTAGAGAGTGAAGGATGAAGTTTGAAAATGTATGAAGCGAATTTCTCTCCTGCTGGCGCTGCTCGCCGCCGGCTGGAGTCCTGCTTTTGCCAAACCGGTTTCGACCAATGCCCCCGCCGCTGACCGTATTCTCCTGATTGATCCCAGTTGGATGCATGTGACTGCGGGCAGAGCCACCCTGACGGTCGGTCCGCTCCAGCGCACGGACGGCGTCTACACCGGTGATTACAAGTTCACGGTGTTTCCCTGGATCCAAAATGACGAAAAGGGCAGGCTGGCCATTTTCGTTTCGGATGAATCGCTGGCCGAGGCCAGCCTGGGCACGGTGGTGACAAACAGCGGAACGGCCACCACCAGCGGCAACGGCGTCTGCCGGCCCATCGTGGTCGTTGCCACGCCCATCGATAAAAATCATGGAACACTCAAGCTGACGTTCATGGCCGGGCGTTGGAAAATGATTTTCACGCCGGCCTATCACTTTGCCGGGGATGCGCGGCCGTCAGGAAGATAGGGGACATTGCGCTGCGATGCCCGCACAATTACTGTAGCGGCGGTCTATGACCGCCGTCCGTATACGATTCATTTTTCGGTCTGTATCGGTTTGTATTTGGTCTGTATTTTGTCCTGGAGGTTTGATTTGGGTTAATTCACCCGCCGGGTTTTTTGCCGCGAAGGTGGCGCAAGATGACAGGGACACGCTGCCGCGTGTCCATCTCCCGAAGGCCGCGCAGCAGCGCGGCCCTACCACATTTCACCACACCGCATGTCAAAGAACTGCGACTATTTTACCAGCGAATCGACGGGGAGATAGTTCCCGAATACCACAAATTGGTGTCCATTCGTGATAGGCACCGTGCCATTCGCGCCAAAGCCGGCTGCGAAACAGGTTTGATTCTTCCTCCACAATTCAGCATCCTTTCAGCGCTTTGAATATTCCCGAACATCGCAAGGCGATTGACAAGCTCGACGAGCAGCTCGTGCGGCTCCTGAGCGAGCGAACGCGCCATGTCCTGGCCATCGGCGAAATCAAGCATGCCGCCGGCGAGGAAATCTATGCGCCGCATCGCGAACGCGCCGTGCTGGACCGCGTGGCCAAGCTCAATCCCGGCCCGATGACGAGCGACCAGATCCGCGCCATCTACCGCGAAATCATGTCCAGTGCGCTGGCGCTCGAAAAGACGCTGAGCATTGCCTATCTCGGCCCGGAAGCCACGTTCACGCACCAGGCGGCCATCCGGCGGTTCGGTTCCAGTCTCCAATACGTCGCGCAAAAGACCATCGCCGATGTGTTCACGGAAGTGTCCAAGGGCCGCGCGGATTACGGCGTGGTGCCAGTGGAAAATTCCACGGAAGGCGTCGTGACGCACACGCTCGATATGTTCGTGGACAGCGATTTAAAGATCGTTTCACAAATCGTTTTGCCCATTCAATATTGCCTGGCGGGCATCGGCGGCAAAGCGCACATCAAGCGGCTGCACATCCATCCGCAGGCGCTCGGCCAATGCCGCCGCTGGGTGCAACAAAATTTGCCGGGCGTGGAAATCCTGGAATCGTCCTCCAACGCGCGCTCAGCGGAGTTCGCGTCCAAGGACAAGGAAGCTGCCGCCATCACGGGCTATCTGGCTGCGGAAAAATACGGCCTGCGCATCCTGGAACAGGACATCCAGGACAACGCCGCCAACGCCACGCGCTTTCTTGTGCTGGGCCGCCAGTGCAGCCCGCCCACGGGGCAGGACCGCACGAGCCTGATGATTAGTGTCACGGACAAAGTCGGCGCGCTGCACGAAGCGCTGGCGTCCTTCCGCCGCGCCAAAATCAACCTGACGAAAATCGAATCGCGCCCAAGCAAACGCAAAGCGTGGGAGTATTTCTTTTTCATCGATTGCGACGGCCATGCGCAGGACAAGAAAGTGGCCCGTGCCATCCAAAACCTGGGCGAACATTGCAATTTTGTAAAAATCCTCGGCTCTTATCCAAACGCAGAATAATTTCCGAAC
>JASHZU010000251.1 GCA_030042375.1 Verrucomicrobiia bacterium | reverse complement strand
CCGGCTGTGGCCGTATTGATAAGGAAAGAGGGGGGAGATGGATTCGCTGACAAACATCCGGCCATTGATTTGGCTGAGCACATTGGACATGCCCTCGTTATATGCCTGGATACCGGTGGTGACATTGGTGTCATAATGAATCCCCTCCAAAGCGCCGTGGGACAGGAAGTCGAGCTTGACGTAATCAAATCCCCAGTTGGTGAACTGGTTAATATTGTAGCTGATATAATCCTGTGTGCCCGGGTGGGTGGGATCCATGGCCAATCCACCGTCAACAGATTCGAAGTTGCCGTTATCATCACGCAGCAGTACCTGGCTGTAGGTATAAGTATTGGTTGTCCCATCCACATACGTGTTGGTGGCATCATCAGCCGATCCAAACCAAACAAACGGTCCAAAATAAATTCCGGCTTTCTGGCCCAGGGCGTGGCAATGATTTACGAAGCTTTGCAATTCAAAGCTGTTAAGATTGCTCCAATAGGAATCCAGGTTGATGTAAACAGTTCCCTGGGCGTTGGTAAAACCCTGGGGCTCCAGGTTGGTGTAGAAAAAATCCGAAACCGCAATGGCGTCATTGTAACTGATGTTTTCCTGGATGACGCCCCAGCTATTCCAGCCAAAGGGGACGCCATTGGTCCAAACCAGCCTTGGCGCGAAATTCGTGTTTTCAGTAGCAAAATTTGCCATTACTGCCCGCCAGTCATTGCCAAATCCAACGAACATGGTGGGTGAAGAAATGGTGTTTCCCGAAACATAACCATGGGGCATGTCGTCCCACGGCGAAGTGGCGCCGCCAAAAACATTCATTTGGCTCAGCTTATTATTCTGGCCATAAAAATAGACACCGGACTTCCAGGTGTCATGGGTAACGGACCCTACTACCAGGCCGTTTCGGGACGTGTTATCGTAAAACGCGCCAACCTCATAGCTGGTACTGGAGCTGTTCATGGGCATCGCGTTATAGCTGACAAATCCGTCATTGTCGAAGGGGACGAAAAGCGCCCGATTATCATTGGTAACTTCGATATCCACATCGCCTCCAATCGTGCTGTCCACAACGACCGGGCCCATCCAGTTTGCCGATAAATTTGAGCCGACCGCCTCCACCTTGACCAAGAAACTATCCGGTTGATCCAAAATGAAATATTGCTTCATCGTTGGCAACCCTACGCCGGTAGCGGTGATGATGGCTTCATTGGTTCCCGCAAGTGAGTAGGTCCAGGCGGTGTAAGAGATTCCTTTTACGTAGCCGGTATTGAAACCAATGCCGCTGTAAAAGGCGGAAATTATTTTGGAGTTTTTCCAGTAGAAATCCGTTGTGCCGGCAGAGAGATTGTAATTGAGCACAACATCAGCATTGGACATGACCAACGTGTTGCCGATTTGCTGGAAGGAGGGAGAAGATTTGACGTACCCCGGCAGCAGGAGCAATAAAAAAAGTCCGGCGACCGCGGCTTTTCCACCCTTCATATCATAAAACTGTCGGAGGTGCACTCGGAGCCCATGTCGTGTTCCAATATAACCCCCAAAGATCCATGAGCTTTACCGGTTGCACACGGCCATCCCAAAAGCCTGTCACGATAGCTCCTGGCAAAACCTTCGTTCCAAAGGGGAGCGACTGCGGCGCTGCGCCGGCGGGTCTTCCGCCATGCCGTGCAATACAAAGACGAGTCATGCCAGCCGGAACGCTTCCAGGATTGTCGAGAGGATCATAGAGACTTGTCGCCGGAGTGTCCGCTTGATTAACGCCAGGATCAGCAGTACCGCCAGGCCAGTAATTTATCCAGGCAGAATCAGTAAATACGGGGGTATCGCTTGGGTCTTTAATTTGCGTTTCCGTAGTATAATTTCGAGAATCCTGCATATAAATATTGCTTTCGAGCCACTTGTTGTAGCCATAGCTGCCGGCGTAAAAATTTGTGGGGCCTGAAGGCACGTCCCAAGTCCACGCTCGATCGGCGTATCCATTATAATTTCCATATCCCGGCGTGGTGTTTTTCGCACTGGGGCAAAACAGGGCATTGGTAACGTGCCCATAAAAGTCAATCAAAGTGCCCATCCAGTCACCGTCGCTGTAGCTGGGATTAAGATTAATAGGACCAACAAAGATTTTATTGTCATCGTAATACATTTTGCTGGCTATGGTTATTTGCCGCACATTATCAACACAATCAATTTGGTCCGCCCGTAATCTGGCCGCCGCCAAAACCGGCAGTAAAATCGCCGCGAGAATGGCGATGATCGCGATGACAACCAATAATTCAATTAAAGTGAATGCCCCGCCTTTCCGACGACTCTTCGTAGGGCCCGTGTTGCTTATGCTCATAATTCCTATTTTTCTCAAATATCCCGCCGGCTCTCATTAGAGCCGGCGGGCCTTATTTTACATTCTTACGGTATATTTATTTATATTCAATATTTTAGCAGGTAAAACTGTTGCGGTATTCCATGCACTATCGGATTCGTGACCGAGAAGGTGCCGGTGGCGCTGAAGTTACCGGTGGAGTTGGTGATCCAGGGGCCGGTCAGGAGGTTGGTGGTGCTCAGCACATCATAAGCGCCGTTGGCCGTGCCGCCACTGCCGCTAAAGACCAGGTTGGTTCCCGAGAGGCTCGTGCTGGAGATCACCAGCCCGGAACTGCCCGAAACACTAATCACCCCGCTGCTCAACT
>JASHZU010000250.1 GCA_030042375.1 Verrucomicrobiia bacterium | reverse complement strand
CGCGGCGCGATTTCGTGCGCCGGATTTTGCCATGGCTTGTGGCCGCCATTATGCTGGTGGTCTATGTCCTGACGCTAAACCCCTGGATTTCGCTGTTTAATTTAAATGTTGTAGCCAGGGTTTCGGGATGGTTATGGGTGCCGGCCGTGCAAGGCCCGCTGTATCAACTGGTGACGCTGCCATTTAAGATGTTGCCGGCGGCGGCCATTCCCGTTGCGTTAAATTTATTTTCAGCCGTATGCGCGGCGGCGACGCTGGGCCTGCTGGCGCGCTCCGTGGGACTGCTGCCGCATGACCGCACAGAAGCACAGGTAGTGCGCGAACGGAATGACTTTGCGCTGCTCACCTTGAAAGGCGCATGGCTCCCGCCGCTGCTGGCCGCTCTGCTGTGCGGGTTGCAACTGACCTTCTGGGAATCGGCGACCAATGCCGGAAACCAAATGTTCGATTTGTTGCTCTTTGCGTTTGTGATTTGGTCGCTGCTGGAGTTCCGGCTGGATGAACGCGACAGCCGATTATACTGGTGCGCGGTAGTGGTTGGTGCGGGAATGGTGGAAGATTCCGCTATGTTTGGTTTTTTTCCCGTATTTTTCACGGCAATTATCTGGGTAAAGGGCTTTAATTTCTTTAACTGGCAGTTTCTTCGCCGCATGACCTTATGCGGCCTGGCCGGATTTTCGATTTTTTTACTGTTGCCGTTGACGGCGTCGATTTTGAGCGACACGCCCGGCACATTTTGGCAATGGTTCAAACTCAGCGTGGGACCGCAAATCCAGGTAATCAAGCTTTACTTCTATTGCACCACCAGTCCGATGCAATATCTCGAAGACCTGCTAATCCCGCTGTTCATTTCGCTGATGCCGTTGTTGCTGCTGTCGATCCGCTGGAAAATCAGCGACAGCACCCGGATAGGCGCGTTGCTGGCCAACCTGATGTTTCATACCATTCACGCCATTTTTCTGGGCGTCTGTCTATGGCTCGTATTTGATCCGCCCTTTAGCCCGCGCGCCCGCGGTTTTGGGCTGACGCTTTATTACTTCATCGCCTTGAGCGCAGGCTATTATGCCGGCTATTTCCTGCTGATTTTTGGAAAAAAACGGCCCCGGGCCTCGGAACTCCAGCCCGCGGTAGTAACGCTTTTCAACTGGAGCGTCGTGGTCGGAGTGTGGGTCATTGGTATTTTGGCGGTAACCGGGCTGGTTTATAAAAACGCGCCTTTGGTTCGCATGGTCAATGCCCGGGCCATGTCGCAATTGGCATCGCTCATCACTCAAAAATTGCCCCGCAAGGGTGCAATTGTGCTGAGTGACGATCCGGAGCGGTTGTTCCTGGCACAGGCGGCGCTGGCGCGCGAGGGACGCGCCAAAGATTTTGTGATGGTGGATACCGCATCGTTCTCTTTCCCGGAATACCATCGTTTTTTGCACAAGGAATACCCGCAAAAATGGCCACTGCTGATTTCCAATAAACAGACGGGCATGCTCAGTGCCGCCGGGCTCCTGCAGATGCTTTCATATCTCAGCAAATCCAATGAGCTTTACTACCTGCATCCGAGCTTTGGTTTCTATTTTGAACAATTTTACCAGGAACCGCACGGCTTGGTTTATAAACTGAAAGATTTGCCGAACGATACGCTTTTGCCGCCATTGCCAGATAAAGATCTCATCGCTGAAAACGAAACGTTTTGGAGGGAGGCCCAGGCGCAGGGTTTAAGTGATGTGGAAGACGCGCTCGTGCCGCCGCCGGACAACGCGCCGCAAACGTTCGCCCAAAAGCAATTGGCACACCTTCACGTGCCCCACGAAGGGAACCTGAACGCGGCCGTGGTGGGCGCTTATTACTCGCGCAGCGCGAATTTCTGGGGTGTCGAATTGCAGCGCGCCGGGCTGCTGACCAACGCCGCGGAAGCATTCCAAACGGCGCTTCGGCTAAACCCGGACAATATCGTCGCCCGGATTAATCTTAATTTCAATGGGCAGCTTCAGGCCGGATATCGCCCGTTTGTGGATTTGACCAAAACCACTTCTGACTACATAAAATTCAATTCCATCTCGGCAGCTATCACTGCGGACGGGCCGTTTGATGAACCGAGTTTTTGTTTTGATTTTGGCTATATCCTTGCGCAGGTGAATGGCTATTATCGCCAGGCGACCGAACAATTCGAGCGGGTTCACCAATTTGATCCGGGCTATTTGCCGGCGCGGCTCTGGCTGGCGCGGATTTATGGCATGAATCATTTGCCTGACCGCATGCTCGAGGTCCTGCGCGACCCTATGGACCACCCACAGCAGTTCTTCCTGGCGCCGGAAGACTCCACCCAGATCAATATCCTGGCCGCCGCGGCTTATTTCCAAAAGAACGACACCGCGCAAGGCGTGCATATCTTTGAAATGGAAATCTCCCGCAATCCGGACAACGATGAATTGCTGACCACCACCGCGCGCATTTACGTAAGCCGGGGTATGTACTCCAATGCGTTGGAGGTGGCGAATTTCAAATTAGGCCGTTCGCCGGATGACCTGACATGGCTCCTGGTCAAGGGATTTGTCGAGAACCAATTAAAGCAATACGATGACGCCATCGTGACCCTCAACCATGCGCTGGCGATTCAAAAAGACAACCCGGATGCCCTCTTGCAGCGCGCCAACGCTTACTTAAACAGCGGCAAACTGGCTGAGGCCCAGGCGGATTATGAAGCGTTGCAGCAGGCAAACATCAACTCTCCCGAAGTGGCTTATGGCCTGGGCGAGGTCGCGTGGGGCGAGCATAATACGAATGAAGCTGTCCGGGATCTTGAGGTTTACCTTGCCAGTTCACCAACGAACGCCATCGAAATTAAAACCGTCATGGATCAGTTGCGCGATTTGAAGCAGACCGCAGCCGACAAGTGACAGGGGCCGCGCGATTTGGCACAATCCCGCTGCCTCTGCCACTGAAATATGCGGGTCACGCACGTTATCACACGCCTCATCGTCGGCGGCGCGCAGGAAAATACCCTGGCGACCGTCGCGGGTTTGCGCCAAATGCCCGGCGTGCAGGTTGATTTAATCTCAGGGCCCACGAACGGGCCCGAAGGTTCGCTGGAACGGCAAGCGGGAGATTTAATCATCGTGCCGGAACTGGTCCGCCCCATTCATCCACTGGCAGACATGCGGGCGCTGGGAAAACTGGAAAGCATCTTCTGCGAACGAAAGCCTGATATTGTCCATACTCACAGTGGGAAGGCCGGCATTCTGGGCCGGCTGGCCGCGAAACGGGCGGGCGTGCCGGTCATCATCCACACCATCCACGGGCCGTCTTTTGGCAAATTTCAAAATGCCGCGGGAAATTTTATTTTTCGGACGGCGGAAAAATACGCGGCCGGTTTTACCACGCACTTTATCGTGGTAGCCGACGCGATGAAGGACCAATACCTCGCCGCAGGCATCGGCCGGCCGGAACAATACACAAAAATCTTCAGCGGCTTTGCGCTGGAACCCTTTCTCTCGGCAAAAAACGACCCGGAGCTTCGGAAAAAACTGGGGATCGGGCCGGATGATTTTGTGATTGGGAAAATTGCCCGGCTGTTCAAGTTGAAGGGCCATGATGATTTGTTTGCCGTGGCTCCGGAACTGGTGCGCCAAAATCCAAAAATCAAATTTCTTCTGATTGGCGATGGCGAATGGCGCGGGCGTTTTGAGGCCATGGCGAAAAGCCTGGGCGTGGAAA
>JASHZU010000249.1 GCA_030042375.1 Verrucomicrobiia bacterium | reverse complement strand
CAAATCGAGCTTCTTGCCGCAATCATCCACAATCTTTTGGTCGGCCGATTCGACGCCGTATTTGATGGCGACCATGCCGGCTTCGCGCATCTTGTGGAGGGTCTCGATGTCCGTGGTGTCCGCGCGGGACATGGCGGACCAGGGCATGTTCAGCTTGTGCTTAATGAATTCGTCGCACAGGGCCACAATGCGCTTTTTGCCGATGTTAAAGGTATCGTCGTCGAAGTAGAACGACTTGCTGCCGTAGGTATCGCGGCAATGCTGGATTTCATCAGCCACGTCCTTGGGATCGCGAATGCGGTATTTGTTGCCGCCGTACATCAACTGGGGCCACTGGCAGAAATTGCAGGTGAAGGGGCAGCCGCGGCTCGCATGGACCTGGAGGCAGGGAGTGGGCATGTTGCCCTGGTTATCCCAATACACATCCATCGGCAGATATTCGCGGGCTGGCCAGGGAAGCTCAGCCAAGTCCACCAGCGGGGCGCGTCCGTTGCAGGTCGGCGTGCCGTCTTCTTTGCGCAGGCCCAGGCCCTGGAGCTGTTCGAGGGCTTTGCGGTCATATAAATTTTGCGCGACCTTCAGCGCGACCATTTCGTATTCGCCTTCGACGGTGAAATCAATTTCCGGATGCTCGTTCAGGAATTCCGGCTTGTACATCAAGTGGTGCGGGCCACCGAAGAACAACTTACATTCCGGCAAAAGCTGCTTCACCATTTTCGCATGGCGGAAATCCGTATGGATGGACGCCGTGGCGATTTCATGGATGACCAGGTCCGGCTCAAACGCCTTCAGCCGTTTAAAATAATTTTGCTCGTCAATCTTCTCCGCGATGGCATCGATCATCAGGACTTCGAAACCATTTTTCTTGAGGAGGGCGGCGCAATAGGCGAGGTAAAACGGAAAGGGCATGTACGGCGAAATCGCCAGCTCGAAGTGGGGCCAGCGGCAACCGGCGCGCACGCCGATGTGGCCGGGCTTGGACCACGGTGAATTTCCCAAAAATACCTTTTTGGCACGGGTTGTGCCGCCAATCGCGTCGTGAGTGGAAATCATAAATTGATTGATTTTATCAAACTAATATTAACGGTGTCAAGGCGTTTCAGGCCTTTTTCAAACTTTACCATAGCCATTTGCATCCAGCAAATACTATCAGGTTAAAAGCATGTTACGTGCCTTATAACCCCGTCGGATAGGGTAAAAACTCCCAGGATAGGCCAAATTTGTGGGCCAAATGGGCCGCCAATGCCTTAACCCCAAAGGTTTCCGTGGCGTAATGCCCGCCGTACAGGACATTCAGGCCCAGTTCTTCGGCCAGCGCAAACGTCCAATGCGGCCCTTCCCCTGTCACAAAAGTGTCCACTCCCTCCGCCGCCGCCCGCTTTAGCTCCCCGCCCGCCCCGCCCGTCACCACCCCAATGCACTCGCACGTCTCTTTGCCGCCGGGGATGACTTTAGGCTTAACGCCCGTCGCCCGCTCCAGTCGTTTGGCCAGCTCAGCGCGGGAAATCTTCGTTTGCGATTTAAAGCCCAGCGCCTGGCCGTGGCTCTGAAAAAACGGCTTCAGCTTCTTCAACCCCAGCGCCGTGCAAAGTTGGACATTGTTGCCCAATTTCGGATGCGCATCCAGCGGTAGATGAGAGCTGTAAACCGCCAGGTCATTTTTGACGAGGAGCCGCAGCAACTCATAATTCTTCCCCGTCCACGGCGAGCGCGCGCTCCAAAACAACCCATGATGCACGATGAGCAGGTCCGCTTTGGCGGCAATGGCCAGTTCAATCGTGGCGGCGCTGGCGTCCACGGCCGCGGCGATTTTCTTTACCGTCCCGCAATTCTGCACTTGCAGGCCGTTCGCCGCGTTGTCGTAATCGCCGATTTCCGCCGTGCGGAGAATTTTGTCGCAATGGGCGACAATCGTGTTCAGGGAAACAGCCGGCATGGCGGGATAAGAGCAGATTTTCGCCGCCGGGCAAAGGATGAAGTTTTTTCTTTTCGTTCGGAAAACTTTTAGTTCAATCAAGTCATGATCAAAGCGCTCGCCCATCTCTGCGTCTTTACCAAAGACCTCGAACGCACCAAACACTTCTATTGCGATGCGCTCGGGTTGAAGCACCATTTCGATTTTCTCAAGGACGGCCAGTTGTTCGGCTTTTACCTCCAGATCGCGCCGCAGCAGTTCGTCGAATTTTTTAAAGTCGCGCCGGACGCCGAATTCGGCAGCCCGCGTGTCCATCATTTTTTGTTTTGAAGTGGACGACATTGACGCGCAGCGCGAAAAATTGCTCAAAGCGGGCGTCGAAGTGACCCCGAAAAAACTCGGTTGCGACCAAACCTGGCAATGCTGGTGCAAAGATCCGAACGGCGTGGACATCGAGTTCCAGCAGTACACAGCTAAAAGCGCGCAATTCACCCGGACAAACTGCATCGTGGACTGGTAAATGAATTCACAAAGATTTTTCATTACACCAGTTGATTTTCGCGCACGAAGTTTTATAGTTCGCTCGTTTTGATTTCACATAGATGACTAACGCTAACGACGCCTCGCAGCCGTGGGACATTGAATCCGCGCGCGCGCTCTACAACATCCACCGCTGGGGCGCGAAATATTTCGACATTAACGACGCCGGGCACGTCGTCGCCCGCCCGCAGCAGGATGCCGGCGTCCCCGTGGATTTGACCGACGTCATCGAGGAGGCCAAAGCCCGCGGCCTCAAATTCCCGCTCCTCATCCGTTTCCAGGATATTTTGCGCCATCGCGTCGAGGCCATCAACAAAGCCTTTCAAAGCTCCATTGCCGAATTTAATTACCAGGGCAAATATCGCGGCGTCTTTCCCATCAAGGTCAACCAGCTTCGCGAAGTCGTGGAGGAAATCCTCGACGCCGGCAAACCGTTCGACTTCGGTCTCGAAGTCGGCAGCAAGCCCGAACTCTTCGCCGGCCTCGCGCTGCAAAACCAATTGGGCTCTTTGATCATTTGCAACGGCTACAAAGACCCCGAGTTTATCAAGATGGCGCTGCTGGGCATCAAGCTCGGCAAGCGCGTCATCATGGTCGTCGAAAAACTCGAAGAACTCCGCCAGATCATCGCCATTTCCAAACAGCACAACGTCGAGCCCCTCATTGGCATTCGCGCGCGGCTTCTCAGTAAAGGCGCCGGCAAATGGGCCGAAAGCGGCGGCGAAAACGCCAAGTTCGGCCTCAGCACCGCGGAAATCCTCGCCGCCACCGAAATGCTCAAGGCCGAGAACCTGTCGCATTGCCTCAAGCTGTTGCATTTCCACATT
>JASHZU010000033.1 GCA_030042375.1 Verrucomicrobiia bacterium | reverse complement strand
GAGGCGTACGACAAATACGAATTTCACGTCGTGTATCAAAAGGTCAGCCAATTTATCGCCGTGGAACTTTCGTCGGTGTACCACGACGTCATCAAAGACCGGATGTACACGGAGCCGGCCAATTCAGATCGCCGCCGCTCGACGCAAACGACTTTGCATCGCTTGCTGACCGGTCTTTGCCAAATGCTTGCGCCGATCCTGGCGTTCACGGCGGATGAAGCCTGGGAGTTTGTGCCGGGCAAAACAGGTTCGGTCCATGAAACGGTTTTTCATCCGGCGAATTTTACCGTGCCCAAAGACGAGCAATTGCTTTGGCAGGAATATTTAGAGCTGCGGAAATATGCCAAGCCCACCTTGGAAACCGCGCGGCAAAACAAAGTCATCGGCAAAGATTTGGAAGCCTGCCTAATCCTGCACTTCCCGCACGAGGCATTTCTCCCATCCACTGATACGGACAAGGTGGACGCGGTATCCACCAAACATGGCAATTTGCATTACAGCACAATGCGAAAGATGGTCCGTAACCGCGAGGACTTCCGGGAAATCATGAACGTCTCGCAGCTCGTCCTTACCGATGAGCAAAATAGCGAATTGACCGCGATGGTCCATGCGCACGGCCAAAAATGCGAGCGTTGCTGGCGCTGGCAAATGGACGTGGGCCAGACGCCGGAGCATCCCACGATTTGCGGCCGTTGTGTCGAGGCAGTCAAGCAGAGCGGCAAGTGACGGTGGCCGGAAAACAGCACCTGTGGCGCCTGGCACCCTTCCTTTTTGAGCATTTCCTTAAGGGAAATTTACCAAAAATGTTGTATTCATTGGTGTTTTCGCATGTTTTTTTACTCGTTAAATACTCGTTAAAGTCTCAAATTCTTACCGTTCAGGCATAAGGACTGCTCTCTAACTCCTTTATTTTCGGGGTTGAAAGCATGTTTTTCAGGCCCTTGAGTCGGAGTCAGATTTTTTATATGCCATGAGCCGGCGGTTACGCATTTTGCATTTGGAAGACGAACCGGATTTTGCCGAGTTGGTCAGCACCATGCTTGCCGAAGATCGCGTAGAAGCGGAAATCGTGCGGGTGGGGGATAAACCCGCGTACAAGGAGGCGCTGGGCAAGGGGAAGTACGACCTCATTCTTTCCGATTTTCACCTGCCGTCATTCACGGGCATGGAGGCGCTGGCGATGGCACGCAAACAATGCCCGGACACGCCGTTCATTTTAATTTCAGGAACGATTGGTGAAGCGGCAGCGATCGAAAGTCTCAAAGCGGGCGCGACGGATTACCTGCTGAAGCAAAAGCCCGAACGCCTGGCCTCGGCCGTGAAGCGGGCAGTGGAAGAAGCCACCGAGCGGACGAAATTGCGTGACGCGGAAGCGGAACTGGTGCGGCGGGAACAATATTTCCGCAAGCTGACAGAGAACTCCCTGGACATCCTTTTAATTCTTAACCGGGAAGGCGAATTCAAATACATCAGCCCTTCCATCGAGAGGACGCTGGGATGGCGGCCCGAAGAATTGGTTGGGCATCATTTTCTCCAGAAGGTTCACCCGGATGATGCGCAGCGCGCCATGGAGGCGTTCCAGGATTTGCTGGATCATCCCAAAAAATCTGTGAAGGTGGAATGCCGCAAGCAGCACAAAAATGGTTCCTGGGTATATCTGGAATCGTTCGCCCGCAGCGAATTTGAGGATCCGGACATCGCGGGTATCATTGCCCATTCACGCGATGTGACGGACCGCTGGCGCGCGCAGGAGGAATTACGCGTCAGTGAAAAACAATACCGCCTGCTCTTCCAGGAAAATCCCAACCCGATGTGGGTGTTCGACATGGAAACGCTGGCGATTTTGGAAGTGAACGGAGCGGCGGTGCAGCACTACGGTTATTCGCGGGAAGAATTCTTGAAGCTGACAATGGCAGACCTGCGCCTGCCCGAAAAGAACGGCAGCCATAACGGGGAAAAGATGAAGTGGCCGGCGCAAAATATGCAGGGCCACGTCTGGCGGCATCGGCGCAAGAGCGGCGAGATCATCGAAGTAGAGATGGTCTGGAGCCCGATGGCATTTTTGGGCCGGTTTTCGGCGCTGGCAATGGCCAACGACGTGACCGAACGCCGGCGCGGGGAGCATCGCAATTCCGTCTTCTTCAAATTGAGCCAGCGTTTGAGCACGGCCATTACCGCCGCGGAGGCGGCGCAAATTATCAGCGAAGCCGCGGACGCGTTGTTTGAATGGGACCATTTCGCCCTGGATTTGTATTCGCCGAAAAAAAACGAAGTGATTTCATTGCTGAACATCACCGTCAACGATGGAAAGCGTGTTAAAAATCCGGTATTCCCGCAGCCGGGAAAATTGAACGACTTGATGCAGCGGGTCATCACGCAAGGGCCGGAACTGTTGTCCGGCAAGAGTGCGCCAAATGATTTTGCCAGCGGCATGGTTGTGCCCATGCGGCGCGGCGCGGAGGTCATCGGCTTGCTGTTTGTGCAAAGCCGCCGGGCCGGGGCCTATGGCCGGCGCGACCTGGAAACACTGGAGATGCTGGCCGGCGAATGCAGCGGGGCGCTGGAGCGCGTCCGCGTGGAGGAAGAATTGCACGAAAGCCAGCGGCGGTTCCGCGACCTGTTTGAAAATTCGCCGGATGCAATTTTCGTCGAGGACTTAAAAGGCAATGTCCTGGACGTCAACCTTGCGGCGTCGCTGCTTCACGGCATCCCGCGCGAGCAATTGATTGGCAAAAACGCCGTGGAACTGGTGCCGCCCAACCTGCGCGAACACGCGCGGCGGGATTTTGACAAGCTGGTGAGCGGAAAAATTTCGCGTATCGAGAGTGAAAGCCTCATCGCCGGCGGGCGGGTGACGCCTGTGGAACTGCGCGTCAACCTCGTGGAATACGGCGGCCAGCCGGCGTTGCTGCTGCACGTGCGCGACGTGACAGAACGGCGCGCGGCGCAAACGGCATTGCAAAGTTCCGAAACACTCTTCCGTTCCGTCTGGGAAAATTCGGCGGACGGTATGCGCCTGACTGACGAGAATGGCGTCATCGTGGCGGTCAACAACGCGTTTTGCAAACTGGCCTGCCTCCGGCAGGATGAGCTGGAAGGGAAGCCATTCACGGTGGTGTACGCCCCGTCGGAAAACGCGGCGGAAATGATTGAGCGGCATCATAGTAATTTTTTAACACGGGAAGTCGATGAAACGTTGGAATACCATTACACCCTTCACAACGGCCGGGGAGTGATTCTGGAAGTGCACAATTCGTTTATTGAACTGCACGGGCAGGCGCAGCTTTTGTTGAGCCTGTTCCGGGACATCACCGCGCAACGGCGGCTGGAAGAACAGTTTCGCCAGTCCCAGAAGATGGAGGCGATCGGCCAATTGGCCGGCGGCGTGGCGCACGATTTCAACAACATCCTTACTGTCATCCAGGGCCACGCCTCCCTGCTGGCCTCGGGGAAATTGGGCGAGACGGAAAATAAATCGGCGCAGCAAATCATGCAGGCAGCCGGTCGTGCCGCGGAACTCACGCGCCAGTTGCTGACGTTCAGCCGACGGCAGCTGATCCAGCCCAAGCGGCTGGACATGAATAAAATCGTCGGCAACATGACCAACATGCTCGGACGGCTTTTGGGCGAGGACGTCGCGCTGCAATTGAATTATTGCCAGGCGCCGCCCATCGTCGAAGCCGATGCGGGCATGATGGAACAAATTTTGTTGAACCTGGCCGTAAATGCGCGCGATGCCATGCCCAAGGGCGGGCAGCTGGCCATTCGCATCACGGTGAGCGATCTGGATGAAAAATATATTTCGCGCCAGTCGGATGCGCGCGCGGGTAGTTTCGTTTGCCTGAGCGTGAGCGATACCGGCTGCGGCATTGAGTCGGAAAATCTTCCGCGCATTTTTGAGCCGTTTTTTACCACCAAGGAAGTCGGCAAGGGCACGGGCCTGGGGCTGGCCACGGTCTACGGCATTGTCAAACAGCACCAGGGCTGGATTGAGGTGGACAGCCACATGGGCAGGGGCACGACCTTTCGCATTTTCATTCCGCGTTCCTGCGCCAATTCCACCTGCGCTGAAAAGCCAACAACCGCCATCAATGTCAAAGGTGGAAGCGAATCCATCCTGCTGGTGGAGGACGAAAATCCCGTGCGCGAGCTGGTGGCGCGTGTGCTGGAACGGTACGGCTATAAGGTATTGCAGGCCGGCACCGGCGCCGAGGCGCTGGAAATCTGGCGTCGCTCAAAGGGCGATATCAAACTGGTGCTGACTGACCTGGTCATGCCCAATAACATGAATGGGCGTGAACTTGCGGAAAGAATGTGGGCGGAAACGCCCGGGCTCAAAGTTATTTTCACGAGCGGTTACAGCGCCGACATCGTTGGCAAGGATTTCAAGCTCGAGCCGGATCTGAACTTTTTGCAAAAGCCCTACCAGCCGCAAACGCTCGCGCTCACCGTGCGCCGCTGCCTCGATGGGAAACATAAATGATTCGTTCCAACCGGCGTTAGCGCGTTTGCGCAAACATCAGCCGCCAAACTAAATTCGAGCGCAACAGGAATTCTTTGAGGCCGGGGTAAATCGCTGAGGAAACAATCATCCACTGCAATATCCGCGCCCAGGCCAGGCGGCGCGAAAAAGCCGCGTCGCAGCGCAACGCAATTTGGCGTTGCGTCGCCGCCCAATCCAATTGCCCCCGGCTATAGGCGGCCAGCGGCTCGATGGCGGTTTCCGCGGATTCGAGGGCCATGGACATACCGTTCCCGGTCACGGGCGGCGTCATCGTAAGGGCATCACCAACGCAGCATTCATTCTTCGCCGTGGCGCGCTGCGGTTTCAATTGAATGCCCGCGACGGAGCAAAAAGAGTCTGCCTCGAATTGCGCAGAGTTCAGGCGCTCGCGCAGCAGGGAGTTGTTTGGGCCGCGGAGCCATTCAGTTTTTGAGTCAGGACGGTTGCCCGGGTGCGCACGAAAAAGGCCGCAGACATTGACCTGGTGTTCCTCCACATGGCTGACGCCCACGTAACCGTCGGGCGAAAAGTGCATTTCCAAATCGGCTTCGAGATTGATGGGGCTGGAAACGTGCGCCTTGACGCCGAACCAGCCAGGTTTCGTTTCTGCCGGTTGCAGCCGGCGGCCTGAGGCAAAAACCACGCCTTCCGCCCGGCCATCGGCGTTCCATCGTGACTGAACGCGCAAGTCGCCGCCCAGTTGTTGAAATTGATCCGCGAGAACGGTGTCCATTTTGTAGCGAGATAAACAGAGCGCAGGTGTGGCAAGGGCGCGAACGGGAGATTTAATTTGGCCACAAACAAACATCACCGTCCGGGCATAGACCGCCCCGGCCTTTTGGAAATGTTCCAGCAAGCCGAGCCGGTCCAGCACAGTTTGGCCATTGCCACTGATAAATTCTCCGCAGACACGATGCCGCGGATAGCTGCCTGCCTCCTGGATGGTGACAGGTATATCGCGTCGCTGCAGGCCAATACCCAGCGTCAGTCCCGCCAGGCCGCCGCCAACAATAGTGATTGGTTTTTGCGAGGACATTTTAATCTTTTCGCCGTGCTACGAATAAATGACTAAAGAGGCCGACGGGGCGTTCTGTCAACTGCCAATTTTTTTGCTCCGGCCAAAGATCAGAAAGTTCACGGCCGGAAAATCCGGCGCGGATGCTGATGTTGGCATCGTTACGAGTGACCGGGCTGCATCCGATTACCCATAAAAGGCGGCCGCATATACGAGGCAGCCAGGCCCGGCGTGGTTCCAGCGCCACAAAGATTTTTGTCGAGCGTGCAGCCAATTGAAGCATCGCGGTGAGTTCGTCCGTCTTAAATTGATGCAGGAACAGGTTGGCGATAATGGCATCGAATGCGCCCGCCGGTTTCTCCAGCCATTCGGAAACTGTGGCGATTTCCGTGTGCGTGCGCCAGCCCGATTGGTTCATTCGTTCGATCGCAGTCGAATCGAAAGCGTTGAGGCGGTCTACCAGCGTTACGTCCGCTTGTGGCCATTGCATTCGCAAAGCCTTCGCCACGGTAAGAAAAAAAT
>JASHZU010000248.1 GCA_030042375.1 Verrucomicrobiia bacterium | reverse complement strand
ATTTTTGATAATGACTTCGGGGACTTGCCGTTGAAATGTTTGGTTAGGCCGTTGAATGTGCTCAATTTTACTTCTGCGTCGCGCAAGGCCGTCAATCGCCGCGCGGCTTCGCGCAAAGCGTTGGTGCGCTCACAGTAGATGTCGTTTCCGATGTCGGCGCGAATCAGCCGCAGGACGGCGCGCAATTTTTTAATTTCCCGGCGTACGTTGTGAACGGCGTCAAATCCGGCGGCGTGATTAATCATCTCCAGCGCGTCGTCAAGCCGTTCGCTGCACAAACGGCGCACCGCTTTTCTGACAGATTCTTTTCTTTTAAAATGATACGGCATGGTATCACCGCGGCAACCTGCCGCGAACCTGGCTAATAATCATTCTGCGGGATTAAGGCGTTGTCAAATCGCCGGCACGCCCCGGAATGTGCCCAAATTATATTGCCTTTATAGGCAGGTTGGGCGCATCCGGCTGATTTAGTAGTGCACAATAAATATATTAAAGGTCAATATTTTCATGCCTAATTAGGTAGGATACTAGTATTCTTGTGCTATAGTGTGCGTCACACCTATGCTCCAATGCAAACGTCAGTGCGTCTGGATCGTCATCGGGTGGCTGGCAGGCGTCTTTTCCAGCTCCCTTGCGCAGCCTGTCTTTAACGTAATGAGTTACGGCGCAAAGGGTAATGGCACAAATCTCGACAGTCCCGCCATCAATTCCGCGATTGCCGCAGCGGGCACGGCGGGTGGCGGGATTATCCAATTTCCCGCAGGAAAATACTTTTGCGGGTCGATCCATCTTACAAACAATATCACCATGGATTTGGAGGCCAACGCCTTTATCATGGCCTCTATCAGCAATATTGACTCGCCGGAAATCAATATCTATTCCAACTACCAGGATTACGGACATAGTTATTTTCATGACGGCCTTATCTGGGGCGAAAACCTGACGAATATCACCTTCGAAGGGTCGGGAGAAATCACTGGGAACGGCAATTTGTCCGTTGGCAATATCGGCCCCAACCAGGGCGACAAAGCACTGGCGCTGGTGGAATGCACCAATATCATCATCACCGGCATCACCATCACCGATGGCGGGCATTTTGGCATCATCGCCGATGACTGCTCGAACATGCTGGTGACGGGAGCGAACATCCTTGAAGCAAACGCGAGGGACGGATTCAACCTGATTGACAGTTCTTACGTCATCGTCACGAACTGCAATATCCAGGGCAGCGACGACGCGATGGTAATTAAGAGTGATTATGCGCTGGGTCAAAAAATCGGCGGCAGCAATATCCATATCGTCAATTGCCAGATTACCTCCACGGAAAATAACGCGCTGCAATTCGGCTCGGAGACAGTAGGCAACTTTACCGACGTATCGTGGGCCAATATTGGCATCGATGGTGCGGGAAAAGCAGGCATCGGAATTACCACGCAGGACGGTTCGGTCATTGACGGGGTCACGTATGACAATATCACTATGACCAATTGCGCCTGCCCGATATTCCTGAAACTTGGTTATCGTACCGGAGGTAGCCCAAACCCGATCGTCGGCGCGATTCGCAACATCAGTTTTAACAACGTGAGCGCCATTAATTCCACCTTATATGGCCATACCAACAGCGCGACGATTGATGGTTTTTATAATGGCACCAATGTCCCGGTAAATAATGTCACGTTTAATAACGTGAATATCCAAACCATGGGAGGCATGCCCGCCATTGCCATCACGAACGTGCCGGAAGAAGACAACAGTGATTATGTGCCTAATGACGTGGGTATGCGCCCGTCCTATGGCTGGTATATTCGCTACGCCAACAACATCAGCTTTACGAATTGCCAGGTGCATTTCATTACGGATGATGATCGCCCGGCAGTCATTGCAGACGTGGCGACGAATATCTTATTCGAAAATTTCACCGCCGATGTGGGAACCAGTGACACAAATTACGACGTGGGATTCACAAGCACGGCCGGATACGATGTTGTCGATGCCGTCTCCTCGGCCAATGCGCCATCGCCCGGCTCGGCATTGCGTGTTTTCAATAGTGGCTCAACGCCCGCTTCCATTGTCTCGCCGCCATATTTTGGCCCGGGTGATGGGATATATACCAGCACCCAGGATATTGCCATTGGCTCGGGCACGCCCGGAGCAACGGTGATTTATACGACCGACGGTTCCACGCCTTCGCCATCGAATGGCATTACTTATACCGGACCAGTACCGATCGATTCCGAAACCGTCATGCGCGCCATTGCGATTGCGCCGGGAATGACCAACAGCGCGGTGAACACGGCCATTTATAATTTCCCGGGAACGAGCCTGGTGATTCCGCCGCCGCCTCCGACGACCTCTTTTGCCGATCAGGCCATTAACCTGAACTACATCACCAATGGCGCCGTGGCTGTCGAGCAAAATGACAGCGATGAACCGGGCGGCCATTGGTTGGCGCTCGAGGCCTCCAGCCCGGGGCCGTGGATCGAATATTTTATCCCGGCTATCCCGGCCGGAACGTATGACCTGCAACTCTATTGGAAGGGCAACAACGACCGCGGTATTATTGATCTCGCGCTGGATGGGACCACGCTGGTAAGCAACCTGGACCAGTATTCGTCCGGTGAAACGTATCCGATTACGGATTGCGGCGATGTGACGTTCAATACCACCACCACCCACACCATCCTGATGACGGCTGTGGGCAAGGATTCATCGTCATCGGCGGCGTGGATTTCCGCAGCGGAATTTTTGTTCAATCTCGTGCAGCCGCTGCCACCGACCATCAACTGCGCGCCCGGCATGACCAATGGCGCTTTCGAAATCTCCGGCTCGGGGTACCCTACTGTGCCGTACCAGATCCTGATGAGCACGAATTTGGCCGGCACCAATTGGACGATTATCGGCACGAGCTATGCCGGGACGAATGGAAGCCTCACGTTCGCCGATACCAACGCTGCCGCTGGCACT
>JASHZU010000247.1 GCA_030042375.1 Verrucomicrobiia bacterium | reverse complement strand
GTGCGGGCGGGGCCGAGATATTTGCGCGGGTCGAATTCCTTCGGGTTTTCCGCGAAGACTTTACGGATGCCGGCGGTCATGGCCATACGCAGGTCGGTATCAATATTGACCTTGGTGCAGCCGGTGCGGCGGGCGATCTCGATATCCGCTTCCGGCACGCCGGCGGTATCGGTGCCGAGCTTGCCGCCGTACTTGTTGATTTCTTCCGCGAGATCTTTCGGAACGCTGGAAGCTCCGTGCAGCACGAGCGGGTAATCGCCCAGCCCGGCCTCCATGAGCGCCGCCTTAATCAGCTTGAGGCGCTCGAGATCGAGGTGCTGGGTGCCTTTGAATTTGTAAGCGCCATGGGAATTGCCGATGGCGACGGCGAGAGAATCGCAGCCGGTTTCCTGGACGAATTTCACGGCTTCTTCGGGGACGGTATAATGGCCGCTGGCGGAGTGCGCGCCGCCTTCTTCGCCTTCATCAAATTGCGCGCCAACGAGATGGCCGAGTTCAGACTCGACGACGCAGTTATGTTTGTGGGCATATTCGACGACTTTTTTGGTGATTTCGACGTTCTTTTCAAACGGTTCGTGGCTGGCGTCAATCATCACGCTGGTAAAGCCTTCATCAATGCATTCCTTGCAAAGTTCGAAGGAATCGCCGTGGTCCAAGTGCACGGCAATGGGAATGGTGGAGAGGCTGACGGCCGCTTCGATGAGCCGTTTGAGATAAACAGGATTCGCGTATTGGCGCGCGCCCTTGGAAATTTGGAGCATCACCGGCGCTTTTTCTTCTTCGCAGGCTTCGATGATGGCCTGGAGCAATTCCATGTTGTTTACGTTGAATGCGCCAAGCGCATATTTCCCCTTCAACGCCTTCGCAAACAGTTCCCGAGTATGTGTTAATGGCATAAACCCGCGGAGAATAGATGCTTTTCCCAAAAAAGAAAGTAAAAATTCCCCGCGTGACGGCCTCGACAGGGCGCACGCGGGTTGCTAGCGTTCGGGATGAATTTTTTCGTCACTGGCGGCGCGGGTTTCATCGGCTCGCACGTCTGCGAACGCCTGTTGCGCGACGGCCATCACGTATGGGCGTTTGACGATCTGAACGCGTTTTACGACCCGCAGTTCAAGCGCCGGAACCTTCGCGAAATCCAGGCGCTGGCCAAACCGTTCGAGTTTGTCCATGGCGATATCACCGACCGCGCGGCGCTCGAAGAAATTTTTTCATCGGTCAAATTTGACCAGGTCATTCACCTGGCGGCGCGGGCGGGGGTGCGGTCCAGCCTGGAGCATCCGGCGCTTTACCAGCGCGTCAATGTGGAAGGCACGGTGAACGTGCTCGAAGCGGCGCGGCTGAACGGCGTAAAAAAGATCACTATCGCTTCGTCATCGTCGGTGTACGGGCTTAATTCCAAGATGCCGTTTTCGGAGAGCGATCCCATCGCCTCGGCGATTTCGCCTTACGCGGCGAGCAAGCAGGTGTGCGAAGCGCTCGGCCACGTCTGGCATCACATTTACAAAATGGATGTGACGATGCTGCGGTTTTTCACGGTCTATGGACCGCGCCAGCGGCCGGATTTGGCGATTTATAAATTTTCGAAATTGATTTGCGCGGGAAAACCGATTCCGGTTTTTGGTGATGGGAGCGCCGCGCGAGATTATACCTTTGTGGCGGACACGGTGGACGGCGTGATGGCCTGCACGAAAAAGGAATTTGGCTACGAGATTTTTAACCTTGGCGAATCGGAAACGATTTCGCTGAGCCGGATGATCGAATTACTCGAAACGGCGCTGGGCAAAAAAGCCATCATTGACCGCCAGCCATTGCAGCCGGGGGATGTGCCGCTGACGTACGCGAATATTTCCAAGGCGCGCGAAAAGCTGGGCTACAATCCGCAGGTGAAATTTGATAAGGGCGTCAAATTGTTCGTGGACTGGTTTTTGAAAGATAAAATGTGAGAAAGGACTCCGTTAGGGGGATCCGCTTTGCTTCGGCGATTTCAAAGGGGCCGTCGGCGCGTTGGTCTTGTTTACGTTTTTGAACGCGGAGCGCAGGAACCAGTGATGCTCCAATCCATGGACGAAAGTGTCATAGTCCGTGACCGTTTGGGAAACGGTGCTGAGCATGTTGGAATTTCGCCGCACTTGCATATCCAAATTACTTGAGATATCGGCAAGATTTTCAAGCGTCGCGGTCACGTTGGTGTCCATATGAGAGACCAGCAAATTGGCGTTCGTAGCCAGCGGGCCCATTTGGAGAATGAAATTGTTCGCGTTGGTGTCCAAATGCGTCAGGGTCAAGTTGGCGTTCGTCAACAAAGGGTGAGTCTCCACGATGCTGACATTCAAATTCGAAGTGGCCTGCGCGGTACTATCCAGGATTTGCGTTATCTGGTTGGTGAGGGAGAGGAAATTGGGCAGCGCATTTTGCACGTCGGAAATCATGGCCTGTATCCGGTCGGCCACCGGCGCCGTTTCGGCCACTGGGAGCCAGGCGGTGTTGTCGTTTGTCCGGAAGACTTCATAAGCATGTTCGTGCGGATGCCACCAGGCGACGATGTGATGTTTGTCCGGCTCGCGGTCGTTGTAAGCGGTGATGGTGGGCAAATTCAGGGCGGCGAT
>JASHZU010000032.1 GCA_030042375.1 Verrucomicrobiia bacterium | reverse complement strand
CAAATCCAAACGCTCTCCGACCTCGTCACGGTCAAATATGTCGTGGAAAAGGTCGTGGTGCTGGACGACCAACGGTGGTACGGGGAAAGCCGGGTGCTGTTGCTCGCGCACGGCATCGTCAAGGCGGGCATCGACCTGCAGCGATTGCAACCGGGCGATGTGAAAGTCTCGGGCAAAACGATCTATATCCATCTCCCGCCGCCGCAGCTCACCGATGCCTATCTCGACGATAC
This sequence comes from Verrucomicrobiia bacterium, assembly GCA_030042375.1. Next base: position 3,138 of record JASHZU010000032.1, on the reverse strand, counting down.
GAAGAGCCAGGTGATCGACCATAACACCGGCTTGTTGCGGACGTTTGACAAGGACCTGGAGCAGACGGCGCGGGAAGAGGCGGTGCTGGACATCCGCCGCGCGGCCATCAATAACGGCATCCTCACGGACGCCACCGACCGCGCGCAATTGGAGCTGGCGCTGTTTCTGCACCAGGCCGGATATACCGAGGTAAAATTCAACGCCACGCAACCGTACAATCCTCCCCCGGGCGATGTGTCCCATTTTGGGAAGGATTAGTTGACAGGGATGAAAGGATATGCGGGGGAAAAATGGCCTAATTACGCGCTATTTAAAAGGAATTGGCGCATAATATAATGGACGGACTTCCTGGATTTCCTGCAAAGATTCCTAAAGCAGGTTGGATGCCTGCCAGTTGACTTTTAATCAACCTTGGTAATTTTGATGATTTTGACCGGCTGGGGGGATTCTGTGGCGTTTTCCAGCTCGATTTCGACCTGTAAGTGGCGCGGCTCGGTCGAACTTTTAATCTCCGGCGCGGCCTGGGCCCGTAGCCGCATCAAATAGAGGGCGGCCACCGGCGGCGCTGGCCGGCGGTTGATGGTCTGAGATCCCGCGTTATTTTGGCGGGGAATCTTCGGCACATTTAATTTTCGAGCCATGAACTTGTGTCCGCAATTCACATGCCAGAAAAAGCATTTCTGCGAAACAGCGCCATGGAGGTAAGGTAAAAATGCGGTGAACTTTCGGACTATCCCGCGCTGCGTGCCCGATTATCGCCGGGCGAGGCGGTCGAGGAGTTTGCCATGGATGCCGCCGAAGCCGCCGTTGCTGAAGACCACCACGACGTCGCCGCCCTGGCCGTTTTTCGCGACGTGCGAGACAATCGCATCGGCATCGGGCAGATAGGTAGCGTCCTTGCCGGAGGCTTTTAAATCCTGCATCAGTTTTTCCGGGTCCAGGCGGTCGGCGGCGGCGAGCTGTTCCAGCCGCGCGACCTGGGAAATGACGATGCTGTTGGCCAATTGGAAAGCGGCCGGCAATTCGCTCTGGAAAACGTTGCGGCGCGTGGTGTTGCTGCGCGGCTCAAAAATCGCCCAGATTTTTTCGCGCGGAAATTTCAGGCGCAACGCTTCGAGCGTCAGCCGGATGGCGGTGGGATGATGGCCGAAATCGTCAATCACGGTGACGCCGCCGGCGATGCCGCGCACTTCCATGCGCCGTTTCACGCCGCGGAAGGTGTCGAAAGCGGACTGGATCTGCTTGTTCGAAAGGCCGAAATGTTTCGCGCACGCGGCCACGGCCAGCGCGTTGCGCACGTTGAACTCGCCGACGAGGTTGATGCGGAACTTGAAGCTGGGAATTTCGAACTCGCTCGCGGTGGGCGCGAGGTTCAGGTTGAACGCCTGCACGGAATTATTCTGGCCCAGGCCAAAGCGTTTGACCGGGCAGAAATCCACGTTCAAGAGCGGCGCAAGGTTCGGGTCATCGCCGTTGGCCAGCAGCACGCCGTTGCGCGGGATGATGCGGATGAAATGCGAAAAGGCTTTTTGTACCGCGGCGAGGTTTTCGAAAATGTCGGCGTGGTCAAATTCGAGGTTGTTGATGATGGCGGCCTCGGGCTGGTAATGGACGAACTTGCTGCGCTTGTCGAAAAACGCGGTGTCATATTCATCGCCCTCGATGATGAACCATTCGCTGTCGGTGAAACGCGCGCCCTGGGAAAAATTGCCGGGAATGCCGCCGATAAAGAAGCTGGGGTTCAGGCCGTTGTGCTCAAATACCCATGCGAGCAGGGACGTGGTAGTAGTTTTGCCGTGCGTGCCGCTGACGACGATGGAGCGCTTGCCCTGGATAAAGAAATCCCGGAGCAAATCCGGCAGCGAACAATAGCGCAGTTTATGGTCGAGCACCGATTCTGCTTCCGGATTGCCGCGCGAAATGGCGTTGCCGATAACGATTAAATCCGGTTTGTGCGAGAGGTTCGAGGCGGCGTAACCATTCATCACCGGGATTTTTTTCCCGGCGAGAAACGACGCCATCGGTTCGTAGACATTTTGGTCCGAGCCGGTGACGGCGAAGCCTTTGTCCTGCATGGCGGCGGCGGCGGCGGCCATGCCCGTGCCGCCAATCCCGATAAAGTGAACTGATTTGATTTGAGCGAACATGAAAGGAGCATTAAAGCATTAAGCGGCAAAGACACCAAGTTTTTTGCTCCGCCAACCTATCTTAAAAGACAAAGGGGATGAGGCGTTTGGTGCGTTTCATGTATTCGCGATAGGGCGCGCCGAGGGTTTCCGAGAGGGCCTGCTCTTCCACGTGGATGCGATAGCCGTAACAGATAGACGTGACCAGAAAGATGACGGCAAGGCTGAGCCAGTTGGCGAGCGCCAGGCCCATCCCGAGAAACAAAAAATAGGCCGCGAGGTAGGACGGATGCCGGATCCAGCGGTAAAGGCCTTTTTCGATAACGGGCTGGCCGGCCACAACATTGACGACCGGCTGGAAATGCGCCCCCAAAGTCCTGAAACAATAACGGCGCAGGAAACCGCCCGAGACCATGATGACCATGCCCGCCCAGAAACAAATGATTTGCCCGCTCCTGATGGTGGCTTCGGGCACCTTAAACGCGCAATAAAACGCGGCGACAAAGGCAAACCAGATTCCCCATCCGAGGAAAGTATGGGAGCCGCGATCCTGTGGCCGGCTTTCACCGGCTTTGGGCCGGCGTTTACGCAGGACCTGCCATTCCTGGGAGAAGGCCAGCAGATAAGCCGTAAAAAAGACGATTGCGTAAGGATAGATAAAGGGCAAAGGAATCATCCCTTACCCCTTCAATTTCTTCTCCAAAATTTCACCAACGAGGCCGGGGTTCGCTTTGCCCTTGCTCAGTTTCATCACCTGGCCTTTGAGGAAGTTGAGCGCGGCGACTTTGCCGGCTTTGTAATCAGCCACGGAATGGGGATTGGCGGCGATGGCATCGTCGCAGAATTTTTCGATCGCGCCGGTATCGCTGACCTGGACGAGGCCTTTTTCCTGCACGATGGCGGCGGGCGATTTGCCGGTGCTGAACATGTCCGCAAAAACTTCCTGCGCGATTTTGCTGCTGATTTTTCCGCCAGCCACCAGCTCCGCCAACTCATTGATGGATTCGGGCT
>JASHZU010000246.1 GCA_030042375.1 Verrucomicrobiia bacterium | reverse complement strand
TTAAATACCGGCAGCACGACCCTCATTCAAATAAATAAGTCGCTGTCCCCGTCCAACTCCATGGCACAGGTCACCGGCAGTGTTGCCTATGGCGGGACGCTGATGATGACAAACCTGGCGACCAATTCTTTTGCCGCAGGCGATAGTTTTAAGATTTTCAGCGCAGCAAGTTATAGCGGCGCTTTTGCCGGTGTGGTTCCGACAATCCCGGGCATCAACCTGGCGTGGAACACCAACACACTGAGCAGCGGCGTATTGAGTGTGGTCGCATCGCCAACGCCTTCGCCACAAATTGTAGCAACAGTTATGAACGGGAATAATTTTATCTTTAGTGGAAGCAACGGTGTGGCGGGCTGGCCGTACTGGGTGTTAACCTCCACCAATCTCACGTTGCCGATGACTAATTGGGCATTGATTTCCACCGGCGCTTTTGACTCCTATGGCAACTTCATCTTCACGAACCCAATAAACCCGGGTGCGCCGCAGAACTTCTACATAATTGAATTGCCCTAATGTGTGCGGGATGTAAAGGTTCCTGGCTGTTTCAGAAAAAAATAAACAATCTTTTATTTCCCTAAAATAGCTACCTTAGCCTACCTTAGGCTACTTTTACCTACCTTGGCCTCCCCCCCGGGGGGTCTTGAATCGCTTTTAAAGGCCTTGAACAGGCTTGAAGAGGGTTGAAAGTCGGAGGTCAGGAAACATGCAAATTTCAACCTCCAAGCTCCAGAGAACATCCAATAACCAATGCCAAAGCAGATCAATCAGAGCCTCGTCACCACCGCGATAGCGGGGCAGGCCTCGGCTACATTAAAATATGTCAAAGAACTCATCCCGCAGAGCGGGACGCGGCAGGATTAGCCCACCTATGGGGATTTTAGCCCATGGACGGGGATTTTCTTAGTTCTGCAATACCTCATTCGAAAGTGATGACCCGCCTTCGCCAAGGCTTCGGCGAGGCAGGGTGGCAAGTAACAAGCAGGACAGCCCGCGAGGCCGCCCTACCCGGCGTCGTCCAACGCAGATTTATCGCCGGGGCTTAGGGCAACTTGAGGAGATAGAATAGTTGGGCGTTGCTGCCCACAGGGTTTGTGAAGAGGAAATTGCCGGAGGGATCGAACGCTCCCGTATAAACCAAACTCCAGTTCGTTATTGGCAGCGTGATGTTCGTGGTCGTCAATATCCAGTAAGGCCAGCCTGCTACGCCGTTGGTGCCGCTGAAGACAAAATTGGTGCCGTTCATGCCTGTTGCCACAATTTGCGGCGAGGGGGCTCCCGATGCGACGACGCTCAACACGCCAGCATTCAATGTGTTGGTGTTCCAAGCCAGATAGGGGCCGGGTATTGTCGGAACCACGCTCGAAAAAGCACCGCTATAGCTTGCTGCGTTGAAGATCTGGAAACTATCGCCCGGCGCAAAGGAATTGGTGGCCAAGTTTGTCATCACCAATGTGCCGCCGTAAACAATATTGCCGGTGACATTCGCGACGGAATTGGATGGGGACAAAGATTTGTTAATTTGAATAATTGTCATGCAGCCGGCATTTAAGGTGAGATTGTTGCTTAATGTCATCGTTTGCAATGTGCTGCCGGGTTCAAAAGTTGAGCCGCTGCCCGCAATAATATTTCCTTTCACGGCGCCGTTGCCGGTCAACGTTTGGCCCGGGGCCAGCGTCAAGGTCGAACCGGTCCATTGGCTGGCATCCAGCAACGCACCGGAGGTGACCGAGATGATTGGGCTGTTGGGAATGGAACTGATCAACGCCAGAGTCCCTTTCAGTACCAGCGTATTGCCGTTGTATGAATTGTTGGTGCCTGACAGGAACAGGACCGTTCCGATGCTGTTATTGCTCACCACCAGGTTGGCGTTTCCGCTCACCGAATTGGATAGAGTCAGGTTCTGCGAACCGCCAAAAACGCAGTTGCCGCTGTTGAGCACCACCGGTCCAAGCAGAGTGTTGGAAGAACCCTCGCTGTAGATGGTGTAATTCAGCCCATTCCCGTTCAGGACGAAGTTTTTGTTTATGTTGGTGCCACCCTGGTACATTCCAAAGGTTGCCCCTGTTTCCACGATCAGGTTGCTGGACGCGTTGCCCAGTGTCGTAAATCCTTGCAACTCCAGGAATCCCTGCCGCACGTCAATGTTGGCCAGGTTCGGATCCACTTTCACAGCATCAAACACAATCTGGTTACCGCCGACTTTAAACAGGTTGTAAGGATGTCCGCCCGTGCTTAAGACTCCCGGCTCAGAGTTTTGGCCGCGAAAGTCCCAGCGTCCTCCTGTGTTTCCGTTGCCGGGGGTGGCGGTGCCGGCGCCGCCGATGGCGATGTCACCCTGCATGGTAATGAATACCAGATTGTCATTGGCGTATTGATAATAGGTCGAGCTGCTGTTGATAATGGCGCCGTTGCTGTTGACGCCCCAGCCGGAGACATAAATTTGTTTGAGGCCAAGCACAAAACTCTGGTTGCCGTAGTCCGATTCACCAATGTCCATGGTGCCGCCGTTGGTAATCGTTACAAAACTGTTGTTGGTCGGGCCAAACGCAGTATTCGTGTAGACCTGCAGCGTGCCGTTTTCAATCAAGGTGGGGCCGGTATAGCTGTTATTGCCGCGTACGGTCAAAACGCCGGTGCCTTCCTGTGTCAATGAACCCGCTCCGGAAATGACGTTCGCGTTGGTAATGTTGTCAACGCGGTCATAGATTAGGGCGCCGCCGTCTACAATGGCACCCGTGCCCGGGCTGCCGTTGCGGTCGCCATTGCCCACTTGCACGGTGCCGGCGTCTATGGTCAGGCCGCCGCTGAAATCATTGTAATTGCCGCTGCTGTTGCTCTCATCGAGAATCAGCATGTTGGTGCCCTGCTTGGTCAACGACATGGTTCCGCTCATGCGCCCACCGCCTGTCCCCCCGTTCCCCAGGTTATATACCAGCGCGCTATTGCTCACCGTGACGCTGGCGGGCGTTAGCACCGTCATCAAGGCGATGTTCGTCTGGCCGGGGGCCGTGTCGTCAAAACGCGCCGGGTCACTCTGAAGGTAAACTGTTGCGAGGCCGTTGGTCGCCCAGTTGGAAGAAATGCCCACGTCCCAGTTGTTGGGATTGTTCGGGTCAGTGCCCGTCC
>JASHZU010000245.1 GCA_030042375.1 Verrucomicrobiia bacterium | reverse complement strand
TTATCAATGAAGTGCCCACCGTTGTAATCAAAGTCCTCCGCTTCCCAGGTATAGTTTGCGGCGCTAAAGGTATCAAAATTTTTGGTCGTGGTGGCGATGTTTCCATTGGTATCGGCCACGGTAACGACGACCGTGTAAACCATGTTTGGCAGGAGGTGAGGATAACTGACATTCCAATCATTATTTGACCCGGTCAGGACGAGGTTGGTTTCGACCACGCCGTTCACAGTCAGGACAACATTACTTGCTGGAATCCCATAACCGGAAGTGACATTAAAGGCGAACGTATTGGTGGATTCAAATAATGTTCCGCCGACGGGCAAAACATTATTCAACGTGGGCCATATAGAATTAGTGTAGGCGAATGATGCCTGGAACGTTTTGCCTTGCGCGCCATTGACATTTACTGAAAAAACGATTTGCGGGGAGAGCTGCAACACGGTGATGCCGGCATCCGCAGATTGAAAACCTGCGGCAGCGCGGTTTAAGGTCACGGTAATGGAACTTGTGTTGGTCTGCGTAGGGTCGGCGATGCCGACGGAAATGCCATTGGTACTTTCCATGGTAATGACAGATGATTCATTGTTCACGGAAATCAAATCGGCCGAACTAGTGCCGTTGGTCCAAAAATTTGCGGCCACGACACCAAGGGAAGGTTTTTTAACAGCCTGGACAAAGGAGGTGTTGGTGAGAATCACGATGTCCGGGTTTGCGGCGTAATTACTGACACTGGCGGTGTTCATGGTGGGCAGAATCACGTAGGAGTAAGAGCCGTTTACCGGTCCGATGCCGTGATTGTACCACAGTTTCAAATAATCATCGGTGTAGGTGGTGGTGGAATCGCCACTGTTAATCTGGGACCATGAGCCGCTGTTGGAAATAAAAGTCGCCTGAAGATTCGAGTTGCCTGCAGGAAAATAATAACCGCCCGTACCGCCCAACGCGCACCAGGAAGGGGTGGCGCTCGGCAAATTTGAACTCCAGCCAACTGTGGGCGTTACGGCAGTACCGTTTACAGTGAAGCTGCTGGTAATAGGATTTCCAAGGCGCCGGTCTTCCGCCGTGGTATCTACTTCCGAAGGCCCACCACAAGTAATTCCTGCACCGAGACAGACAATCTCGTCATCCAGCATGAACCAGGATTTTTTTGCGTACAATGTGGTATTGCAACCATGCAATTGCATGCCGGCGAGGCCGTAGGTGTTTTTGACCTGAGCGCCGCCGACCCAGTTTTGGCCGGTGGTGGAAGCTTCACCGGCGGAATTTGCGTGTGAATTGGTCTCCACGGTTGTGCCGGGCAAATGATAGGGATCCACTGTGGGCCAAAAATCGCTGCTGAACTGGGTTTCAACGCTGTTGCTGAGATAGAGATAGGTCATTCCATCCCCAGTAAACCAGCCATGCAGGTTGCCGCCATTGATGGATTCGTAATTGGCGATGCGGCTGGATGACATGCTGATGCCAAAAGCAAAGCCGTTGCGCAGCGCAACCACGCGGTCCATATCGGGAAACGGGAATTGTCCCGGAGGCAGCGATGGTGAATTGACCCAACTTGTGAGTGCCGAGGCAACCGAAGGCGGCGCAAACTGCGCAATCTGGTCAACAGCGGAATACACGCTATCCGCATCTTCCGATTCTGTTTCGTATGACCAGGAAACAACCCGCCCCCGCACCATATCCATCATGGCATTATCATAGACCAAGGGTTCGAACGACTTGGAAACCCAGTTATAAACGTTGGTGAGATTGGGATCGGTAATTTGCCAGGCGGAACCCTGCAACAAATTCACAATTTCAGGAATGTCTCCAAGCAAGACCAGACCGTAATGGCCATTGTAGGCAATATCCGTGTGAAAAACAAAAGAACCGTCCGTGTAAAAACCGTCGCTGCTGGTCACATAGAGAAAGACGGGACTTAAATTGGTTTGGCCCGAGGTGATTTGACCCGCGTTCTTGCACAGGATGCCACAGATAATCGCAACCAGACATTTGTCAGAGGTATTGGCACCGGTCATCCAGCCGTATGTAGCGGCCGGGCTGCCCGGGGCGAAGTTATTTTCGGAATTTACGTAATTGGTCAATTCCAGCGGCGTCACGGCCAGATAGATCAGGGCAGCAGCGTTGTTGAGGGCTTGCGGCGAGCCAATCTCCCAATCGTACCAGTTTCCGTATTCGGATGTGGTGGGGGTATAATAATTGGTAGAGACAAAATCCAAGCCACCCTTAATGGCCTGTGCCAAACTGATATTCCCCTGCAATGAGGAGCCGGGCATGTAATAGGCCAGAGCCATTTGCTCCAATTGCTGGTAGGTCGTGGTGAGATTTGCAGAGTCGCTGCCCAAGGGAAGATAGCTCCATACATCTGAGCGGCCGGAACTGGTATCCATCGAACTCCACAGGCTGTTGGCATTGGCAGCGACGCTGGAGGCGCTGCCGGCGTTGGCAGCCAGATAATTATCCCAATATTGGCGTAACGCGTCATATTGGTCAGCCTTTAAACCAGAGACCGAGAGGAAAATGAAGAGGAAAAACGCTATGCTTGCGCGTTGTCCAGCTTGCAAGCAAAACAATTCGCGCATTCGCCTTTAG
>JASHZU010000244.1 GCA_030042375.1 Verrucomicrobiia bacterium | reverse complement strand
GCGGTCGGGAAACTGGTCCTTGCACTTTTTAAATTCCTCTTCCCAAATCTTAAACGGCCGGTCGCTGATGAGCTCGATATTTTCCCAGCCGATAATTTCTTTGCCGTCGCCGGAATGCAGCTTGGCATAACGCGGCGTCACATTGACGACCTTGGACGCATCCAGGCTCACTGTCTTGGCGATGACGGCGCCCCAGCCTTCCTGGAACGCCTTGACGATGACGTTGAGGTTCGTTCCCGGCGGCCCCGATCCAATGACAAACGGGTTCGGCAATTTCAATCCATCAACAACAGTCTTCAATGTCGGCATAACAATTTTTTCCTTTCAATACCCCAATTCGGATTTTATACAGGCTTTGGGGCAAAATGTCACAAAAATTTTACATCATCCACGTCCAGGCCTTTTGGGCAAAAACGTCCGCTGCTATAACCCTTCGACAGGATGAAAAGGACGAGTCAGAAAAGGCAGCGCAGCAACGCTTTTGAAGCTCATGGATGGGCAGGAACGGCAATTGCATTTGTCAGGTTGAGATCACGAAATGGGACGCCGCGCTGATAATAACCTAATTGCATTCGCAAGGTGGCAGCCAAAACATCTTCGGATTGGCTGGTGGCCAGTTGGAGTGCCTGTTGCGCGGTGTCAATCGCATCGGAAAATCGTCCAACCTCTGCATAAGCCGATGCCAGCGTGCCGAGGATGAGGGGATTTGCGCCGCCGGTAAGTTGATTGGCTGACTCGGCCACCTTGACCGCGAGCGGGCCATCGCGAAGTGATGCATCGGGGCATGTTGCCAAAATGGCGGCCAAATTGTTTAGTGCCGGCAGGCGTTGAGGGTCAATTTCAACGGTTTTTTTGTAATGTTCAATCGCCTCCGTGATTTGCCCCGAGTGAGCCAGACAGTCGGCGAGGCTGTTTTGGGCTTCCGCATAGTCGGGCTTGAGTTGGAGCGTTTTCCGGTAATAACCGATGGCATCAGCGATACGGCCTTCATGGAGCAGTACATTCCCAATATTGTAATCAGCTCCGGCATAGTCGGGCTTGATGGCCAATGCCTTTTGAAACTGGATGATGGCCTCGTCGAACTCCCCCTTTTGGCACAGGGCGTTGCCAAGGTCAACCCGTGCCTCGGCATTGTCAGGCAGGATATCCAGCGATTTTTGAATATAAACAATAGCGTCATCCGTTCTCCCCTGTTGGATCAAGATGCCGCCAAGATTGTTGTAGGCCATCCAGCAATCGGGATTTCTCTGGACCGTGGTACGCCAAAGCGTCTCGGCATCGGCATACATTCCGCATTGCCGCCACGTCAATCCGGCGAGTATTAGCAATAACCCCGCGCACGATGCCAGTTGGAGAGACTGGCTTGCCTTTCTTAAGAGAAAAGTTATTCCCGCCGCCGCCAGCGTAATCGGCCCAATGGCCGCCACGTATTGATAATGATCGGCCACGTAGGAATAGCGGAACGTATAAAGCATGATGAACCCGAGCAACGGGCTTAACGTAGCCACATAAAAAAGCATCGTCACTTCAACACTCCTTCCCGCGAATCGCCGGGCAAACCCAATCGCCACACCCAATCCTATACACGCCACGAACCAGCCCCAGGCCAGCGGATTGGCGGGATGAAGCGTCCACTTCGGATAGATGAACGTCAAATTTATCGGCCAAATGAGTTTGCCTAGATAAAACCAAAGGGCATGGCTGGCCACCAAAATGCGTTCCGCCAAACTCAGCGAAAACATCTGTCCGTGCGTCCCGATGTGGTAGCGTTCCCACCACATGGAAACCAGCCCCATGCCCAGGCCCATTGCCAGAAAAAGAAGAATTTGCGCCAGCCGCAGCCCGTTAATAGGCTTTTTCTTTAACCACAAAATCAAAAGCATCGCCGCCGGCATGGTGCAGGCCGTTGTTTTGGCAAACAACGCCAGGGCAAAGAAAATTACCGCCAGCCCATACCATTGCCATAATCGTTTGGGTTCTTCTTCGACAAATTCAACCCATGTCAGCAGCGCCAGCAAAATGAAAAGCAGGGACAGGACGCTCTTTAACTCTGTGACCCAGGCGACCGCCTCCACGTTGACTGGATGCAGGGCGAAAATGGCTGCTGCCAGCCACGCGCCGGGGATGGCAAGGCGTTTCAACAGCCGCCACAACAGCAACGCGTTGGTTGCGTGCAATAAAATGTTGACCCAATGGTAGCCTGCCGGGTTCAGGCCCCAAAACGCGTGTTCGAGCCGGAACACAGTGTAGGTCAGCGGGAAATACTGCGATGGCGAGTCCATCGTGAACCAGATGCGCCTCAAACCATCCGGTGCGGTAAGCAGCGGGTTGAGCGTCACATACGCGTCATCGTCCCAGATGTAACCGGCATGCCAGGCGGGTTGATAGGCCAGAATCGTCGCAATAAACAAAAGGAGCCCCAGGAACCAGGGCGATTGAACCAGCTTGGGAATTTTATTGGCCGATGGATGGGAATGCGACCCGGCCACAGCCGTACGCTTAACCTTGGGCTGATGGGATGGACGACGGTTCTTCCGCTTCATGCAACAGCGATTCTAAACTGGAATTTCCCATGTGATTTGTTGTTCATGGCGTGAATGAACTGTTGTTGAGCGCTGTTATGATTTCTCCTCGCCGCAGGGAGCGTCAAGCCATTTCGCCGTCCCAAACGCATTTTGTGCGGTGTCGATATTGCAAATCACTCGTGGTTCGGTAATTCTTTCGCAGGAAGCCATGAGCGCTCTCAATCCAAAACGCACCGTCGCCGAACTCAAAGAACTTCGCTCGCTCACGGCGGACGAAAACGGCGCGCAACGAGTCGCCTTCACCAAAACTTGGATCAAAACCCGCGAATGGCTTCGTGAACGGCTCAAAGGCCTGCCGCTGGAAATCCACAACGACGCTGCGGGAAATACCTGGTTCACGCTGGCCGGCGCATCGGAAAAATGCCTGCTTATCGGCGGTCACATGGATTCCGTGCCCAACGGCGGTTGGCTGGACGGTTGCCTGGACGTCCTCGCCGGTGTCGAAATCCTGCGTCGCATCCACACGCAATATAACGGCAAACCGTCCGTGACCGTTCGCCTTGTGGATTGGGCGGATGAGGAAGGCGCGCGCTTCGGCAAAAGTCTCTTCGGCTCCTCCGCCTGTTCCGGCAATTTGAATTTGGACGAAGCCCGCAATCTAAAAGACAAGGACGGCATTCCCTTGCCTGATGCCCTGCGCGACGTCGGCATTGATCTGGAACGCGCCAAAGAGAGCAGGGGAGAGTTGAAGAACGCTGCTGCTTATTTGGAACTCCACATTGAGCAAGGCCCGGTGCTTTTGGATTTGGATTTGCCGCTGGCCGCCGTACTGGGGACGTTTGGCGTGGAACGGCATGCCATTAATTTTCATGGCCAGGCCGCGCATTCCGGCAGCACGCCGATGAACCGCCGCAAAGACGCTTTCCTGGCCGCCGCAAAAATGAGCCCGGAGATTTATCGCATCGCGGAACGCAGTGGCAACGGCGTTTGCACCATTGGCTCCTGCACCACCAAACCCGGCATCGTTACCAGCATCGTTGAAAACTGCCGCATCACGCTCGACCAACGGCATCTCGATCCCGTCGCGCTCGCAAAAATGCTCTCTGACGCGAAAACCGCCGGCGAAAAATTCGCACGCGAGGGCAATGTGACCGTTTCATGGGAACGCCTGTGGCACATTGCGCCACGCCCGTTCAATGACGAATTGATTGCGCTGTGCGACGACGCGATTCGTGAGACCTGCGGCAAATCGCATCGCATGCCCAGCGGGCCGCTGCACGATGCCGCGGAGATGGCGGCTGCGGGTGTGCCGACGGTGATGATGTTTGTCCAAAGTTTGCATGGCATCAGTCACAATAAAATCGAAGACACGAAGGAAGAGCACCTTGAACTGGCCGTCGCCGCCTTCGATAAGCTTGCGGAAAAGGCGATGAGTTGGATAAGTCGATAATCATTAATAGTGCGATGATTGGCAGTGTCCTAATTTGAAGTTCAATATGTTGTTCTGGCGATAACTAGAAAATAAAATTGGACTGGCG
>JASHZU010000243.1 GCA_030042375.1 Verrucomicrobiia bacterium | reverse complement strand
GCCGCCCAAAAGCTTTCCGTGGATGTGCTGGTCAACAACGCCGGCTTCGGCCTGCATGGGGAATTTCGGGAAATGCCGCTCTCGCGGCAGCTTGAAATCATCAAACTCAATGTCAGCGCCCTGGTTGAGCTGACCGGCCTGATTTTGCCCGAAATGCTGCAACGCAGGGCAGGGGGCATCCTGAATGTCGGCTCGGTCGCCGGCTTCATCCCCGGCCCTTATCTGGCCATCTACTATGCCTCCAAGGCCTTTGTCCAGTCCTTCTCGGAGGCCTTGGCCGAAGAACTGGACGGCACCGGCGTATCCGTCACCGTCCTTTGTCCCGGCCCCACCGAAACCAATTTCAATAACGTTGCCCGTGGCGACAAAGTCCGGAAATTGCAGTCCAAAAAGATGTCTGCTCAAGAAGTGGCCCGGATTGGCTGCCAGGCCTTTCGACATAAAAAAGTCATTTCCATTACCGGCTTCCAAAATAAGCTCCTGGTCGCCCTTGCCCGCTTCCTGCCGCGAAAAACCGTTCGTCGCATCGTGAAGAATTACAATACCCTCCGCAATTAGCCGGAACAGCAATATTTAGGCGTTTGGAGGCAGTCCCGATTCTGAAGGTCTTTGTCCCAAAACTGTCCCTCCCAGCCGTTGCAAAAAGTCCCACGGCTCAGGTATATTGCAATGTAATCACCATGAACACTTTAATTAAATGTAACGTGTTGTCTGAAGTGGCCGAACCTCGTGCGGCCTCGAATTGTCTAATTTGTAGCGGCCTTTGGGAGAATTAATTATAGTTAGACAATGTTTGTTATATTTAATAAATTTCCGCTTTCCTTCCGGCAAATAATAAGATAAATATACACGACAATGAGGATACAAACTCTGATTTTAGTGCTGGCTGCTTGTGCCTTCATTTCCTCCGCGCGCGCCATGGATCGCTGGTCGGCCCTTTCCATGATTGAAAGCGGCAACGACGACCGGGCCATCGGTTCGCTGGGCGAAGTCTCACGCTACCAGATCCGGCCGTACCTTTGGCCGGGCGGAAATCCGCTGAATGCCCATGTGGCCCTGAAGGTCGCCCGGAACATCATGGAACCGCGCGTTAACCGGTTTGAGCAAACTCATCATCGGGCGCCCACGGATTTCGAGTTTTATGTCCTTTGGAATGCGCCGCAGGAAGTGAATCATCCGCGCCGGGCTGTCGCCGAACGCGCCCATCGGTTTGCCAATCTCGTCAGCCGTCCCGAAATCACGGTCGCCAGCCGCTAGGATTTAAGGCCAGTTCGTAAACCTTCAAGTAATCGCCGACCGTCCGGTCCCACGATAAATCCATTTTCATGGCGTTGCGCTGATATTTCCGAAGCAACGCCGGCTGTTCATAAAGCGCCAGCGCCTTGCGGATGGCCTTGGCCAGGGCCCGCGGCGATTGTTCGGAGAACTTGATCCCGTTTGCCAGCGTCGTGCTTTGCGTGAAATCAATCACACTGTCATCGAGGCCACCGGTGGCGCGGACAATGGGAATCGTCCCGTAGCGCAGGCTATACATCTGGTTCAAGCCGCTCGGCTCATAGCGCGACGGCATCAGATAAAAGTCGCACCCGGCCTCGATGCGATGCGCCAGGCCCTCGTTATATTCAAAACGCGCCACCACCTTATTTGGAAACCGGCGCGCCAGGTCGTGATAGCCATGCTCGTAAGCCGGCGAACCGCTGCCCAGCAACACAAACTGTATCCCGGCGCTTAACATTTCTTCCAGCGCCGCCAATTGGATATCCACGCCTTTTTGTTCCACTAGCCGCGAAATCGTCCCGAACAAGGGCTCGCCGCCTGCCGTCAGCCCAAGCTCCTTTTGCAATTCTGCCTTGTTGATTTTCTTCCCCCCCAGGCTCGTCGCCGAATACGGCGCCTTGAGAAACGAATCCGTCATCGTGTTCCATTCCTCATAATCTATCCCGTTAAGAATCCCGATAAGCCGGCTTTGCCGCTTTCGCAAAAGCCCGTCCAGGGAGCAGCCGTATTCCTCCGTCAGGATTTCCCGGGCATATCGCGGGCTGACGGTTGTCATCCAGTCCGCCTGGGCGATTCCCGCCTTGAGACAATTCATCTGCCCGTAATATTCTGACGTTTCCGGCGTAAAAAATTCCCGGGGCAGGTTGGTCAGGCCAAATGCTCCCGGCCCAAAAATTCCCTGGTACGCCAGGTTATGGATGGTCAGGCACGTTGGCGGCGCGTCCCCCCACCCTTCGTGCCATTTCTGGTTTAAAACCATTGCCGGCACCAGTCCCGTTTGCCAATCATGCAAATGGACCACGTCCGCCCGCCACGACAAATAACGCGCCAGGTGCGCCACGCATTTTGAGAAGAAAATAAACCGATCCGCATTGTCCGCGTAACCGATATTATTCTCCATGTAATAGCCGTTCCGATCATAAAACTCCGGCTGCCGGATGAAATACACAGTCAGATTGCTTTCGGGTTCCAGCATGTACAATTCCGCCTGCACCCGCTTTCCTCCCAGTGACAAATCGAACCACCAATCTTCGCGGCGGATATTGGGAAATTGCTGTTGGATTCCCCGGTACAGTGGCGTCACGATGCGCGCCTGGTGCCCCGCCCTTGCCAGCGTCTTCGCCAGCGCGCCCACCATGTCTGCCAGCCCTCCCGTTTTGGAGTAGGGATGCACTTCACTGCTGGCGAGCAAAATATTCATTTAAGAATCAGACAATAGACGTGATTGCCATTTCCAAAACGGTCTTCTCAAGGAGTAATCTTTTCCGTCTTTAAATATGGCTGTAGCGGTGCGGGAATCAGCACACTTCCATCCGCCTGCTGGTGCGATTCCACCAGCGCCACAAACAACCGTGCCAACGCCGTGCCGCTGCCGTTAAGGATATGCGGGAATTTATTGTCACCACTTTCTGTCTTGAAACGCAAATTCATCCGGC
>JASHZU010000242.1 GCA_030042375.1 Verrucomicrobiia bacterium | reverse complement strand
CGCGGCGCTTGGCCTCGCGCAACGCCGCTAGCGTATCCGCCGTCTCACCGGATTGCGACAGCACCAGCAGCGCGGTGTTCTTTGCCAGCGGCGCGTTGCGATAACAAAACTCATGCGCAAATTCTACTTCCACCGGGATGCCAGCCAATTCCTCGATGAGATATTCCCCCGCAAGCGCCGCGTGCCAGCTCGTTCCGCTGGCGGCGATGACAATGCGATCAATGGAACGCAACTGCGCTTCGCTCAAGTTCAAGCCGCCGAATTTCGCTGTCGCATTTTTAAAATCCAACCGCCCGCGCAACGCATTTTCAATCGTGCGCGGCTGCTCAAAAATCTCTTTGAGCATGAAGTGGTCGTGCTCACCCCGCACAGCATCTTCATGGCTGAACTCCAGCTGGCTGATTTGGATTTTCGCGATGTCCGCGCCGAGGTTCAAAATATCGAATCGGTCTGCCGTGACCGTGGCCACGTCATAATCGTTGAGATAAACAACCTTCTTCGTATGCGCGACAATGGCATTGGCATCGCTCGCCAGAAAATTTTCGCCTTTGCCAATGCCAATAATCAGCGGCGAACCGCGCCGCGCGCCGACAATTTTATCCGGCTCTTCCGCGCACACGGCGGCAATGCCATACGTGCCGATGACTTCGCGCAACGCGCCGCAAACCGCCTGGGTCAACACGCTCGCACCGTTCCGTTCGTTACGGCCCTTTTGATATTTTTCGTAATAGTCTCCGATTAAATGCGCGAGCACTTCCGTGTCCGTGTCCGATTTAAATTTATGTCCCGCGCGCAACAGCTTTTCCTTAAGCGCGTCGTAGTTCTCAATGACGCCGTTGTGGACGACGGCGATTTTTCCCGAGCCGTCAAAATGCGGATGGCAATTTCGGTCCGACGGCACACCGTGCGTCGCCCAGCGCGTGTGGCCGATGCCGAGTGTCCCGGACACGGGGCTGGATTGCAGCACCGTCGCCAGGCCACTGTCAATGCGCCCGACTTTTTTACGGATGAGCAAATCCGCTTCCTGCAGGACCGCCACGCCCGCGCTGTCATAGCCGCGGTATTCCAGCCGCCGCAGCCCCTCGAGCAGGACCGGCGACGCTGCTTTTTTCCCCACATATCCAATGATGCCGCACATAAATCTACGCCATTTTTGAGCCAAATTTTGCGAAAAGCGAGAAAGAAACAAAATCGTTCAAGACTCGCTTGCAGGGGCTTCCATTTGAATGCATGATGTCACTTCGTCGTTTTAAACTATGAATTATCGCGAACTGGGCCGGACCGGATTGAAGGTTTCTGAAATCAGCTTTGGCGCCTGGGCCATAGGTGGCGCGTGGGGTGCCGTGGATGACAAGGATTCCCTGGCCGCGCTCCATACTGCGCTCGATGCCGGCGTGAATTTCTTCGATACCGCGGATGTTTATGGCGATGGCCGCAGCGAACGCCTTCTCGCCAAGCTCAAAAAGGAGCGAAAGGAAAAGTTCCATATCGCCACCAAAGCCGGCCGCCGCTTGCGCGAGCAAACGCCCGAAGGCTACAGCCGCGTCAATCTCACCACCTTCATCGAGCGCAGCCTGCGCAATCTCGAGACCGACACGCTCGACCTGCTGCAGCTCCATTGCCCGCCGACACAGGTTTATTACATGCCGGAAGTTTTTGAGATTTTGGATGATCTGACCAAAGAAGGAAAAATCCGGCATTACGGCGTGAGCGTGGAAAAGGTCGAGGAAGCCATCAAGGCCATGGAATTCCCCAACGTCCAGACCGTGCAAATCATCTTCAACATTTTCCGGCAGCGTCCGGCGGAATTTTTCTTCGAGCAGGCGCGCAAGCACAAAGTCGGCATCCTCGCGCGCGTACCGCTGGCTTCGGGCCTCCTGAGCGGAAAAATCACGGCAGACAGCAAGTTCGCCAAAGACGACCATCGCGCCTTCAACCGCAAGGGCGAAGCCTTCGACCGCGGCGAAACATTCAGCGGCGTGGATTTCAAGACTGGTCTGCACGCCGTGCATGAACTCAAGCATCTCGTGCCCCGGGGCGCCACACTCTCACAACTGGCGTTACGCTGGATTTTGGAATTTCCCGCAGTTACCTGCGCCATTCCCGGCGCGAAACGGCCTGACCAGGTCGCCGAAAACTGCGCCGCCTCGGACATGCCTCCGATTTCCGCTGACTCGATGAAGAAGATCCGAGCCCTTTACGATTCGCAGATCAAGCCACTGGTGCATCAGTATTGGTAGGCGGAATCATTATCCCGCATTCTCCAGCGGCTTGGCGGAAATCTCCAGCATCCGCTCGATAGGCAGGCGGGCGCGTTTGATGATTTCCGGCGGCAATTCGATGCGCGGCGCGAGGCGTTTCATGCAATCGCGCACTTTTTCCAGCGTATTCATCTTCATGTATTTGCACTCGCTGCACCGGCAATGGTCCGTCGGCGCGCGCATGGCATCGAACGCGGGCGTGCAGATAAATTCCTTGCCCGGACATTCCTTCTGCATCCGGTGAATGATACCTGATTCCGTGACAACGATGTAACGTTGCGCCGAATCGGTTTTGCAAAACGTAATCATCTTTTCCGTAGATGCAACGACATCGGCCAAATCGCGCACCGGCTTTGTGCTCTCCGGGTGCACCACCACTTTGGCATCGGGAAATTTCCGTTTCAAATCCACGATCGCGTCATGCTGGTAATCTGCGTGGACGTAGCAGTTGCCCTTCCACAACGTCATCTTGCGGCCCGTCTGTTCCATAACCCATTCGCCGAGGTTTTCATCCGGCACAAAAAGCAAATCCTTGTCCTTCGGCGC
>JASHZU010000031.1 GCA_030042375.1 Verrucomicrobiia bacterium | reverse complement strand
GGTCGGACATGAGGAGGCTCTGCAACGCCGCGTCTGGCTGGCCTTTGACCTGTTGTACGAGGGATTGTAGAAAAAAGAGATAGGACGTGTCCGGTGGCGGAGATTGTTTCTTGTCAGGCCAAAATTTTGCCAAACCCGCCTCAATCACAGCCTCCATCTTGCGGATGGACAATACCATTAGCGGCAAATTGTGGCTGTCATGTGCTGAAGAGAAATCGGCGTAATAAGCCGCCGCTAAATTTTCGTAAGCAATATGGCTGGGCTGGGGCAGGGTAAGGTGATATTCCCACAACATTTCGCCATTGCGCCAGTCTCGCTCGTAATCAAGCTTCTGAAACAGATTGACCCCGGCAAAGATGACGCAAACCGTCAACGTGCAAATTCTCAATGCCGGTTGTCCGTTCCGGAAAGCGGCCTTGGCCAATACCACCGCCATGGCCAGAATGCAAAAAGAGGAAAAATAAATATAGCGGTCCGCCATCCAAATGCCGGAATAGAGCAAGTTGAGATAGGGGACCATGAGAACAAAAAACGCCGTATAAAAGAAAAAAACATCCTTGTGCTGCCGGAACAGCCACACGCCGGTTGCGATCATGGCTGCCACTGTTCCAAGCGATATCACAATTTGCCACGCCGGATAAGGTGATTCCAACGTGGGCCAGGTATAAAGCACCGATAAGTGCCACGGAAAAAAAACCTGTCGCATATAAAGCCAGAACACCGTCGGATCAATCATCAGCAAATTCCAGAGATGAGCCAGGCCATGCGCCGTGTAGCCCCGGTCAAAAATCCCCATTTCGGTTAGTGTGCGTTGGTACCATTTATAGACGATCCCGCTTATCGCGAGGCTTGGTGCCTGCAGCATCAATTCGCGCGTCGTCGCAAACCCCAACCAAAAACGATCGCCGGGCAAGCATTCACCGCGTAAATACGGGAATAAAATCGCATGGAGAAAAAGCACCAGGGGAAACGTCAGAACACTGATTTTTGAGAACAAGGCGATGACAAAACAAACCAGCGTGAGGGCATACCACCCGCACTGGGCGGCTGAAGTTTTTGCCGTCAGGCGCTGCGTTTGCGAACACAGCGCCAAAAGCATAAACAACGCCGACATAATATCTTTCCGCCCCATGATCCAGGCCACCGGCTCCGTGTGAACTCCCAGCAGCAGCCAGGCGACACTGGTTGCCAGGGCAAAATCGTAACGCCTCGTCGTCCCCAGCAGGAAGGAAAACAGGAGCGCGGTCACCACACCATGCAACAATACATTGTCCAGATGATATCCGAACGGATTGTCGAAACCGAAAATACGGCTGTCCATGGCCCAGGAGACATCGCGTGCCAGCAACGGCTCTTCCCGCGGAAAGCAGGTCACGAAAATGGCCTTCAAATCTGCACTCAAATCCGGCTGCCCATACAACTCCGGATGGATCTGCAAAATGCGAACGTCATCATAGTGTACCCATCCATAATTTATGGACGGCAGATAAAAAGCCCACGCCGCCATGGCGAGCAGCAACGCGGTTAGAAGATTGCGTCGCCATGGTGTTGCGGCAAAAAAAGTCATCGGATGGCGCTAATGAGCATTTGTCCAGCCAAAGGTTTGTATGGGCTCATCAAGTAAAGGCGGATCAAAAGTGGATGCACCAGCAGGCGCGATTTCAGCGTCAGCGGCATGAAGCGCGGCACGCAACGAACCACCCGGAAGCCGTTTGCCGTCAGTAAATCGCTCAATCCCTGCGCGGTGTAAACCGACACGTGTGTGTAGTCGTCAAAATACTCGCGATAGCAATATTTGAAATTCGGCTGGACAATGCTGATTCTCGCCCCTGGTTTCATTTTGCGGCGCAATTGCTCGAGGCAACAGACCAGATCTTCCTGCGTGACGTGCTCGAAACAGTTGCTGCTGAATACATAGTCTACGGAGTTGTCCGCTACGCTTTCCAGTTGCGCGATGCCGGTAATCAAACCTTCCACGCCTTTTTCCAAACAAGACAACATTCCTGGCCACGCATCCACCGCCAGTCGCCGGCGTGCCTTGACCGCATTAATAAACTCGCCATACCCCGCGCCGAGCTCCAACACCACGGCGTCCAGCGGAATTTCTTTTTGAAAAATACTGGCCACCAATGTTTCCCAGAGCATGCGACGTCGTGGGTCGTGCGGCAAGCGCGTGTTATGATAAGCGCCGTCAGTCATGGCCAAACCCTCTCCAGTCCACAAAAATGCCAAGCAGCATCCGCAATCCCAGCCGCGTGGCGATGCGATTGTTCACATTGCCGCCTTTGCTCGCACCTACGCGCGGATGAAATGAGACCGGGCATTCAAGAATGCTCAACCCTGTTTTCAATGCCGTGTCCAAAAAATACGCGTTAAATTCCAAATTGATTTTCGGGTCCAGCCTGTCCATTAACTTTCGCAGCGCCGAATTTCGGCACAGCTTGTAAGTCGTGCCCACGTCCGTAAGGGAAATCCTGCCAAGATGTTTTAGTTCCAGAACTTTGCCGGCGAATAAATTGCCATAGTGCATGTACATTGAAAGTTGCGTGTCGCGGTCTTGAAGCTGTTCGACAATCCGGCTGCCGTTGACAATGTCCGCATGCGGGATGTAAGCAAGAAGTTTATCAATGTCAAAGGCCCGAAACGTCAAGTCTCCTTCGCACAATACGGTCAGCTCCGTGTCTTGAAATGTCAGCGCCTGTTGCAACGCCCGATGCACACACGCGCCGTAACCTTGGCGCGGTTCATTGAAGACCAGCGCGCCCGCCTGTTCGGCCAATTCCATTGTCCGGTCCTCGCTGTTATTGCTAATGACAATGACCCGCCGCACCAGCGGATGGGCGGTGAAATCGCGAACCGCGCCCGCGATGCTCTTTTCGTCATTATATGCCGTCAGGACCACGGTCAGCCGGCTGTCATGCGGCGGATCGTGCCGGATGGATTTCAGGCGGCGCAACGGCTGGACAATCAGGAACAGGTCCCAGCAAATCAGCGCCAGGCCGGTCACCAGCGGCACACCGCTGTACCAAACCAGTTCTTCATTGATCTGGCGAAACAAAGGAGGGTCTAAAAAAAGCCATCGCACCGGTCCAAGCAGAACTCCGATAACATAGGCCGCGAAAGCCAGCGAAACCAGGAGAAAGCCATAAAGGGCAAACCACGTTACTTTAGTGTCATAAGGGCTTGCGACGTTTTCTCGTTTGCCTGTCGCCAGCAAGCCTGTCTGGTTTTCAACCTTCATGGGACGGACGTTATGGAATGGCCGTTTCCCGTCAAGCGTCGAATTGATAAATCAGCCGATAAACGCCGCGTGGATGGCCTTCATCGCCGCCTCGCCCTTCGCCAAATCAATCACCACGGAAATCTTAATTTCGCTCGTCGAAATCATGTCGATATTCACGCCCGCGTCTGCCAGCGTCTCAAACATCCTGCCTGCCACGCCCGTATGCGATTTCATGCCTACGCCCACGATGGACAGCTTGCCGATTTTTTCCGTTGTAATCACATCGCGCAAACCCACTTTGCCCTTCAACCCGTCAATCACCTTCTGCGCTTTGAGCAGATCGGCCTTTTCCACAGTGAACGAAATATCCGTCTGCGGCGTACCGGTGCCATGGCTGATGTTTTGCACAATCATGTCCACGTTCACCGCCGCGTCGCCCAGCGCCTTGAAAATCTTCGCCGCCACGCCCGGTTTGTCCGGCACGCCCACGAGCGTGACTTTGGCCTGGTTTTTGTCGAGCGCGACGCCGCGCACGACGACGCCTTCCATGCTTTTCGTTTCTTCTTTCACAATGGTTCCGGGGTTGTCATTTAGGCTGGAGCGGACTTCAAACACCACTCCAAATTTTTTCGCAAATTCTACCGAGCGCGATTGCATTACTTTTGCGCCCAGGCTGGCCAGTTCCAGCATCTCGTCGTACGAAATCTCCGCCAGCTTGCGTGCCGATGGCACAATGCGCGGGTCCGCCGTATAAACGCCGTCTACATCCGTGTAAATCTGGCAAAGGTCGGCTTTCAACGCCGCCGCCAGCGCAATCGCCGTCAAATCCGAACCGCCGCG
>JASHZU010000241.1 GCA_030042375.1 Verrucomicrobiia bacterium | reverse complement strand
AACTGGTTGGCGCGTGTGTTAAAGCCAAAAAACTATCTTGAAATCGGTGTGCGCCGTGGCCGTTCGATGGCTCAAGTTTTGGTCGAATCACCGGAAACCCAGGCCTTTGGTTTCGACCTGTGGATTCCTGATTACGCTTCAGTTCCAGAGCAGGGCATTCGCACGACGAATCCCGGCCCCGAATTTGTCCTCGCTGAATTGGCTAAAGTCGGCGTCACGCGGCTGCCGCAACTGACCCGCGGTGATTCGCACACGACAGTCCCGGCATTTTTTAAGGATCCGGCGAATCCACAGTTCTTTGGCCTTATTTTAGTGGATGGTGATCACACCACCACTGGCGCGCGAGTTGATCTCGAACTGACCTTTGCGCATCTTGCTCCCGGTGGCGCTTTAATTTTCGACGATATTTGTCACCCGGCCCATCCTGAATTGCTTGGACTCTGGAATGAGTTTGCCCAGCGTCATCCGGATTATCTTTTCATTAATGATTTCACTGGGACCGGCACCGGAATCGCCTTGCGTCCGCCGTTTGACCGTCTGGCGGAAGCCGTCACCGGCCGGCCAAACGTTATTTCCAGCCAAAAACCGGCGAATTCCGATTCACCAGGCAGTGCCCAGCGAATTTTATTTGTCCGTACCGATTCCATTGGTGACGCAGTGCTCGCTTCTTCGATGCTTGAGCCGATCCGGCAAAAATATCCCCAAGCCAAACTCACCATCCTTTGCCAGCGCCATGTCGCGGAGTTATTCGTCGTCAGCCCCTTCGTGGATTCCATCATCTGTTTTGAACGCAAAAAGATGGACGTCCCCGCAGAGCGCGTGCAAATCCTTGCCGAGATTGCGGCATTTAATCCCGATTTGATTCTAAATTCCATTCGCTCGCGCGATTCTCTTTCCAACGAGCTGACGCTCGCGTTTCGCAATGCCCGTCACGTTGCCATTGAAGCCGACCAGGACAACATTCCCGGGGCCGACCATCAACGTTCCCTCGCAGGTTACGAGCAATTAATTCCCTCACCCGGCGCGCACAAACCCGAGCTTGCCCGCCATGCCGACTTTCTGCGCGGGCTCGGGATTGAAACCGGAGTTTTACAACCAATGGTTTGGCCCGCACGCGCCGACGAACAATTGGCCGACGCATTTTTTCAGCAGAAATGTTTAGACCCGGCCAGGACCATCGCCATCTTTCCCGGCGCCCAGCATGAAATCCGGGTTTATCATGGATATGGTAAAGCTCTGAAAGGGCTAAAGGATTTTCGTTTTTTAATTTTCGGGGACGCCTCGCAGGAAGCGCTCGCCGCCGCCTTAGGACAGGATCTCCCTGGCCGCACGATAAACCTTTGCGGGCGCGCCAACTTGCGCCAGACCGCCGCCCTCTTGCGGCGTTGCCGGCTTTATGTCGGCGCCGAATCCGCGGGCGCGCACATCGCCTGCGCCGTCGGCGTGCCAAATGTCGTCGTGCTGGGCGGCGGACACTTCGGACGTTTCATGCCGTACAGTCCATTGACCTCGGCGGTGTCGCTCCCGCTAGACTGTTTCGACTGCGTTTGGGATTGCCCGCATTCCCGCGCTCATTGCATCAAAGATATTTCGCCCGAAGTCCTCGCGGAAGCCATCCGGCAAACGCTTGAAAAAACCTCTCCTCGTCCCCGCTTGTTTCTTCAATCCGCCAATTCATGGCCCGTTGGAAACGGCCTGCCCGCCTGGAAACGGCCCGATGCGTTGCTGGAAGGAATCGATGTTGAAATAATTGAGGTTGCCGGACCGGCACCGGCCATCGCACCCGCTCACGAAATCGCCAACGCCAATTGTCCCATCTGCGGCTCTTCCTCACCCCTGGCCGTTGTCAAAAAGGACACAAGCTATCATCGTTGTCCCAAGTGCGATTGCGTCTTCACACCGCATATTGATCCCAAAATCACCGAGACAGAAAATAGCGGCTCCTCTGCCCGCCATGATCAAAACCAGGATGCCGTGCGCTTGTCACGGCTTCTGGCGGCATTGGGGCGTCGTACGGAAAAGCTCGTTGATTTTGGCTGTGGCCATGGCGAAACCACCCGTTTCCTTCAATCGAAAGGATTCGATGCCGTGGGTATTGATAAGGATACAAAAATCCAACTGGCCGACCTTGGCGATGAGTCCATCGATGGCATTATCATGGTGGAAGTCATCGAGCATCTCTACGAACCGCACGCCATTTTTCAGCAGTTCAATCGAATCCTGAAAACCGGCGGCGCCATTTACGTGGAAAGCAGCTTCGCGGATAATAAAAATTTAGCGGAATGGCCCTATCTCGATCCCTCCATCGGCCATTGCACCGTCCACACGTTGCGTTCCATGGCATTAATCGCCGCCAAAAATGGCTTCAAATTAAATTGGCTTAGCCCCCACGTCTGCTTCTTTACCAAGCAGGCTCCGCTCATTGCTAAACCCGAAACGGCTGTACCCGTGGAAATTGTCGGCGAAGGCATTGCCAACCCGATTGTGACCGTGGTTGTCTCCGCGTATAAATCGGAAAAATTCATGCGCGCGTGCCTGGAAAATCTTTCGCGCCAAACCATTTTTGATCGTTGCGAAATTATCGTGGTC
>JASHZU010000240.1 GCA_030042375.1 Verrucomicrobiia bacterium | reverse complement strand
GGGTTTAAAATGAAAAATCCGCCGGCGCGCTGGCAAATCCATTGTACAAGCCGGTGATCACCAGTGCTTTTCAACAGGGCCTCCATACGATCCAATGGGTTGCCAATGCCGCTGCCTGCGGTATTAGGCTCGCCCCATTTGTAAATCATCGAAGCCGAGAGCCCCAGGTCGCCGGCGATTTCTTTCGGCTTCTTTTTCTCAAATACTTCGCGCAACAGCTCGTGAGATTGCATGGCTAAACGATGGGCAGTGGCGAAAAAATTGGCAAGCGGGAAAGGAGCATCAGGCAACGGCGAGGATGGGGAATGGAGGATTGAAGATAGCGGGGCTGCGCTGCTGCGCAACCCTGCCTTAATAAGCGTCCCATAGCCGCGGGAACGAAACTTGACCTGAGCCCCCGCTCCTGACATTATTGCCATTCCGAAAGAGGGTTTTCCGCGAAAAACGGCAGGGCCCTCCGGAAGTTGATCCACGTATGTCCGAATCTTACATTCAAAATCTTTTTGCAGACCGCATTGGTGGAAACCAATACGGCAAATCCCAGAACATCTACAAATTCGAAAAAATCAAACGCGCCAAACGCGCCGCGATGGCCCAGAACCCGAACGCCGAAATCATCGACCTCGGCGTGGGCGAGCCGGATGACATGGCGTTCCCGGAAATCGTCGCCAAACTTTCCAGCGAGGCCGCCAAGGCGGAAAACCGCGGCTATGCGGACAACGGCGACGTCACCCTGAAGCAGGCCGCCGCGCGCTATATGGACTCCGTGTTCGGCGTCAAAGGCATCGATCCGGAAACCGAAATCATCCATTCCATCGGCAGCAAAGCGGCGCTTTCGATTTTGCCGGCAGCGCTCGTCAATCCCGGCGACTATGTCCTGATGACGGTGCCCGGCTATCCGGTTTTCGGCACGCACGCGCGCTATTACGGCGGCATGGTCCATAATTTGAAACTGACGCCAGAAAATAATTTTCTGCCCGATTTGAATTCCGTTCCCGCCGAGACACTGCGCAAAACCAAAGCGCTTGTCCTGAATTATCCGAACAACCCCACGGGCGCGAGCGCCACGCCGGAATTTTTTGCGCGTGTCGTCGAATTCGCCCAAAAAAATAAAATTGTTGTCATTCACGACGCCGCCTACGCCGGCCTGATTTTCGAAGGCAAGCCGCTCAGCTTTTTGGCCACGCCCGGCGCGAAAGAAGTGGGCGTGGAGCTTCACTCCGTCAGCAAATCCTACAACATGACCGGCTGGCGCTGCGGCTTTGTCACGGGCAATCCGCTCCTGGTCAAAGCTTATGGCGATGTGAAGGACAATACCGATTCCGGCCAGTTCCTCGCTATCCAGCATGCCGCCGCGCATTGCCTGGAGCATCCGGAAATCACGCAAAAGATTGCCGCGAAATATTCGCGCCGCATGGATGGCCTCGTCAAAATCCTGAACCATGCCGGCTTCGACGCCAAAAAGCCCAAAGGCTCTTTCTTCCTCTACGTCAAGGCGCCCAAAGCCGCGCAAAGCAAAGACGGCAAGAGCATCCAATTCAACAACGGCGAAGACGTGTCCCAATGGCTTATCGCCGAAAAACTCATTTCGACGGTCCCGTGGGACGACGCCGGCGCGGCCCTGCGTTTCAGCGTCACCTTCGCCGCCAAAACCATCGAGGATGAAAACCGCATTTTGGGCGAAATTGCCAATCGCCTTAAGGGCGTGAAATTCGAATTTTAGCGTTTCGAGCCCCCAACCTTTTCATTGTCGCCCAAATTAATTCTGGTACGCTGGATTTTGATGAGAACGTTTCTGAATTGCTTGTGGTTGCTGCTTTGTGCCTGGCTGGTTTTGCCGGCCGCCGGCGCGGAAGTAAAAATCAATTTCAGCGATTATTCCCAGCAGGATTTGGCCAACGACTTCCACCCGGCGCTGGCCGGAGGCGGCGAGCCGGGCAATTGGCAGATTGTCATGGATGACGTGCCTTCCGCGTTCACGCCGCTTTCCACAACCGGCACCCAGGCGATGAACCACACCCCCGTCCTCGCGCAACTGGCCGGCGATCCCACTGACGAACGTTTCCCCATACTGGTTTACGACAAGGAAACCTTTAAAAATTTCCAACTGACAACGCAGTTCAAAATCATCAGCGGGGTGGCGGAGCAAATGGCCGGCATCGTTTTCCGCTATCAAAATGAATCGAACTTCTATGTCATCCGCGCCAGCGCTCTCGGCCATAACGTCCGTTTTTATAAGGTCGTCAACGGCATCCGCGGCAACCTGATTGGACCCGGCATGAATATTTCCACGGGCGTCTGGCATTCACTCACGATCCAATGCCAGGGTGACCAGATCACTTGCTGGCTGGACAGCAACCTGGTCATGCCGCCGCTCACTGACGAGACTTTCAACTCCGGTAAAATCGGGTTTTGGACCAAGTCCGATTCCCTGACACACTTTGGTGATACGAGCATTTCCTATACGCCGGTGGTGCCCACGGTGCAATCGGTGCTCCAAAACGTCCTGGAACAACAGCCGCGAATTTTGAATTTGCGGATTTACACTCTCGATAAAGACGGCATCCCGCACATCATCGCCAGCAAAGTCCCCTCGGAAGTGGGAAACGCCGGCACGCAATCAGAACAGGGCGCCATCAACGATGGAAACATTTATTTTGGCCGTGGCAAGGGCACCTGCGCGGTGACGATGCCCTTGTCTGACCGCAATGGCGTGCCCATCGCCGCGGTGCGTGTCCAATGGAAAACTTTCCCGGGTGAAACCAAGGAGACCGCTGTCAGCCGCGCGCGCATGGTCGTCCAGCTGATCCAGGCCAAGGTCCTCTCTATCCAGGATTTGACGCAGTAAACCTTCGCGGAATTTCGAAAAAAAATCCGTTTTGCCGCCCCACTAACGGCAAAACGGACTCCCACTTAGCCTCCCTGGCGCTGCTCGCGCTGCTTAAAATCTACATATTCGGGGTAGAATTCGTCATCCCGGCGGGAGCATTGGTTTCCACCTCGGATTGAAGTTTCTGCGCCATTTCATAATGCATGCGGATTGTGCGCACACCCCGGCCCGCATATTTTTTCAACTGCTCATCCTGCAGCGTGGTTACCGCATTTTGGAATTTCTCCAGCGCCTTCTGGTGCCCATTGACCATGGCATCGGCATAAGCCTGGTCAAAATCCGGGCCGGTCCTGGAGGCGAGATCCTGCACGGCCAGTTGCGCGTCCAGCAATCGTTGCTGCGGCGTCTCCGGCAGCAATTCCGTCGCTGGTTTGTTTTCCGGCGCTGTCACTGGGACATAGAACGTGTTCGTGTCCGGCAGGGGCAGCCCCTCTGTCTGCGCGATTTTTACGAGCCGGTCATTCAGGCGCGTATGGTCGCGCACCATGTGCCGGCCGAATTCCTGCACATCCGGATTTTGTGAATTGGTCTGCGCCGCTTCTCCCAGCCGGATTTCCTTGAGGTTGATCAACGATGCATCCCAGGCAAAATCAGCGGGAGTGATTACCGTCGGCGGCACATTGGTTGAACTCATGTCGCTGTCGGCAAATGCCGGCGTGGTTAAAACGCAAAGTGCCGCTGCCAAAACGATTCTCTTCAAGACAATTAGTTTCATAATCTCCTTGTTTGGTTAGAACTCTTAATAACTTTACAGACTATTAGCCAATCCTATGCCATGCGGGATTTCCTCACGTTTGGGGCTGCTTAAAACAAAAAATCAATGCGAAATGCAATGACCGTAGCCATTACCGTGCGTTTTGCGGATACACCTCTCCTTGGAGGGGAACTTCAATAATAAACCGTTCAGCGCCAGTTTATTTTTTTGTATTGCTTCGGTTGACGGTGGACTTGAATTTCAGTTTTACTGTGTCCTGCAGGAACTCCACGAAACTGCGTTTCTTCTTCTCACCAATGATTTGAATCGGCTCGCATTTGTGGCTGCACAGTGGACATAGAAATAAAGGATTACCACCCTTGCGGCGCAATACG
>JASHZU010000239.1 GCA_030042375.1 Verrucomicrobiia bacterium | reverse complement strand
TTGGTTCCTCCGGCGGCCACAAAGTAAGGCTCATAGCCAAGCTGCCAGAGCGCCTCATAACCAATTGCCACATTGGCGTTGCCCAGGGTATCGGCATCCAGCGCAAGAAATCCGTCGGCCGTGTTGTCGCTGCAGGAACTCATGGGAATCACATCAAACCCACTCATCGCGCCGTAACCGGTGGCGGTGTTCGCATTGCCGTTCGTGTTGTCTAAAAGCGCCGCATAGCCGTCGGCCGTGTTGCCATTACCGCTCGTGTTGGAGAAAAGTGCATCCACCCCGTCGGCCGTGTTGTCGGAGCCGCTCGTGTTATTTGCAAGCGCATAAAGGCCATCGGCCGTGTTGTCGGAGCCGCTCGTGTTGTTGGTAAGCGCCCCGACGCCAACGGCCGTGTTATAGTCGCCAGTGGTCGTCGCGTTGCCCGCCGGCCCGACAAACAAGTTGCCATTGCCGCTGCCGTTGATGACGCCGGAGAAATTGCCGACAAAATTGGCCGCCTCGATTGTGCCGTTCACGTTCAACGCTACGCCGCGAGCGCTGTTGGTGTTGATGCCCACGCCGTTGACGGCGCGGATGAGGAACTGGTTGTTGGTGGTCGAGCTAAAGGGCTGGACGATTTCCGAGGCATCGGCCCACACAAACGAGCCCTGGTTGGTGGCCTGCGCATACGAACCGGCGGCAAAGGCATTGGCCCCCGCCACATTATTTTCCCCGCCGGGAACAACGCCATAGGCGCCGTTGGTCTGAATCACGTTGCCAGAGCCGCCGCCGATGAACGCGTCGTTGGCATTAGGCTGGATGCTGTTACCGGAGCCGCCGGCCAGCGTCGAGTTATCGGCGTTGTTCTGAATCTCGTTGTATTCGCCGCCGCCGATGATCGCGTAGCTGGCATTGGTTTGAATCACGTTGTCATAACCGCCGTTAATGGCTGAATAAATGGATGAAGGCTCGATGGCATTGATGCTGCCCCCGCCAATGACCGACCCGGTCGCATTGCTTTGGATCTGGTTTTCGGAACCGCCCGCGATGGCCGAGCCGGAGGCATTGAGCTGGATGCTGTTACCGGAGCCGCCAGCCAGCGTCGAGTTATAGGCGTTATTCTGAATTGAGTTGCCGGAGCCGCCGCCGATGAACGAGCTATAGGAACCCGGAAAAATCAGATCGTTCTGTCCGCCGGCAATGACCGAACCACTGGCGTTGGTTTGAATCTGATTGTCAACGCCCCCGCCAATGACCGAGTTGGCGGCATTGTTCTGGATCTGGTTTTGCTCTCCGCTGCCGATGAACGAAAGACCCGCGCCTGGCTGGATGACGTTGATATAACCACCAACGATGGCCGAGTAGGTGTCATTGGTTTGAATCTGATTGTCAACACCGCCACCGATGAAGGAATTTTGGGCCGAAGGCAGAATAAAGTTGTTTTGTCCGCCCGCAATGGCCGAAAAGCTGGCCTGGGATTGAACCTGGTTGTCTGCGCCGCCGCCAATGAAGGACTCGGTGGCACCGCTTTGAATCTGGTTTTGTCCCCCTCCGCCAATGGCGGATTCGTACGCATTGGTAATCTGGTTGTCTTCTCCGCCGCCAATGAAGGAATAGGAGGACCCGTTGAACAGAATCCCGTTGTTCTGTCCGCCCGCAATGGCCGAGAACGTGGCCTGAATGTTGTTGCCTAGCCCGCTGCCGAGGAACGAATAATCCGGCGAAACGCTGGTGTCGGCAACGATGTTGCCATAGCCGCCGCCCAGAAATCCATAATTGGCCAGCAGATTGTTAGCGTTCCCGCCGCCCACGACTGAATTGTTGCCGGCCACAAAGTTTTGATAACCTCCGCCGATGACCGAAGTTTGCGCGTTGCTGATGCTGTTGTAACTGCCTCCGCCGATGAATCCGCCGTTTGCGCCGTTCATCATCGCGTTATTGGCCGCGCCGCCAATCACGTTAGGCGTGCCGGCACTCCCCGGTTCCAGCCGCAGGGCGCGCGTGCCGTTGACGTGCAATTCCAGTGGGTTGTTGTCGGCCGTGCCCAGGTAGTTGGGGCCGGGCGTGGTGCCGCTGTTGCCGGTCAGATACCAGACATTGCTCAGATCGGTCAAACCGCTGCCGTTGCCGCTGAAACTGCCATTGAAACTGTTGCCCGCATTGTTCAACGTCACTGCATTGCCATAGGCGCCGCTCAGGCTCGACGCCGGGAGGGTCCCGCTCAGCCCCGTCGCATTCGCGCCTTCGGCAAAAATGGCATACGGCACGGGCGTCAATTGCTGGAGCGGCGTCAGCGTGGTGAAACTATAGAATCCGTTCGTTTCCACGGCGATTTGCAGCCAGTTCGTCTGGCCGTTCCACACGCCGGAGCCAAAATCAATCGCCACCGTGAACAGTCCATTGGTGATAACAACGCCATTGGTAGTGACCGGACCCGCCACGGCGCTGCCGCTGCCGGCGCTGTTGTTGTAGAGCGTGAATTGGAGGTTATAGGTGCCGCTGGCCAAACCGCCGTTGTTCTGGAGCTGGCCTTGATATGTAAATGCCGTGCCCTGGGCGTTGGCGGTTGGGGATAAGACGGTATGGATGACAAGCATGGCCAGCACGGCCAGCAGATTCCGGGCGTAGTTTTTCATAGACTTCTCCTAAAGGGTTTGGGTTTCCTGGTTGACGTCCCTTGCTGAATCGGCGCCAGATAGAAAGAAGCGGCAACCGAAGTACCACTAATCTCTAAAATTAGTGTTTTGTCGAGCTTAAAAAGCCCCGACAGAGAAGTATAACGCGTTTATTACAATGAAAAATCCGCTATTTCTTAAGGATTGGATAGCCGGTAGAACTCGTTCCCCGTTGGCGCCGTGAGATTCAGGTAATTGGTGCCGTTGGAGGTCGTCCAACTGGTGTTAAGGGTCCAACCGGTTGGGACGGTCAAATTGTTATTCTGGTGCAATGTCCAGCCGGAGACATTTTGCCAGT
>JASHZU010000238.1 GCA_030042375.1 Verrucomicrobiia bacterium | reverse complement strand
ACCTCTCCGGGCCTTATGAGGGCTGGGTCACCTGGTTCAATTCGCCCATCTTTGATGATGGGTACCGCTTTCCCAGCACTGGCGGCCTGGTTCCATCGATAAACGGCGCGGTCACCAATTTTCTTGCCAATGGCGTCTCCCCGGCCAAGCTGGGCTTTGGAATCGCGTTTTATGGAGATATCTGGGAAGGTGGCGCCGGCACCCCCACCGGCGGTGTCACTCAACCACGCCAATCCTGGACCACCGCTCCGACAATGACTGATGCTACGTATGACACGATCATGAGCGGCTATTATCAATCATACCTGTATCACTGGGATACCAACGCGCAAGCTGCCTATCTCAGCATCACCAATTCCAACCCGGACGACGACATGTTCATTTCCTACGACGATCAGCGCACCTGCCAGTCCAAAGTCAGTTATGCCCGCAATCAAGGGCTGGGAGGCGTAATGATTTGGGAGCTCTCCCAGGACTATCAGAGCGGACAACCGGCTCCCCTGTTGGAGACATTAAAGCAGGCATTCGCCACCCCGGGCCTAATCGCTATCCAGAATGTCGGCCAAAACATCGAACTGAGTTTTGCCGGCCTTCCGCTCGGGTCTTACGAGGTGGAGTGGACAAGCAATTTGACCAGCGGCGCCTGGAATACGCTGCTCATCACCAATATATCCGGGGGTGGCGGGATTCTTCAGATTTTTGACTCCGGTGCCCCTAGCCAGCCTCTGCGATTCTATCGCGTACTTACGCCGCCTTAGCCTTGTCCTCAGTGGTTGTCGTTTTGCCGTTCATTTCGTCATTGACCGCGGCACCGTTTGCGGTTCGGCGCACAATCAAGGGCCAACAGCACAAAACAGTCAAACAAAAATGGCAACGAATCGCCGGAAAGATTGTTGAATTAAGGAGAGATGAACTGCGCGCCGATGGACCAAGTGAATTTGTCAGGCATGAAAATCGTCAGCCCCCAGGGGATTCAATTGAATGGGTGCGGGCCGGCAATTTTCCGGGAGCAATCGTCGTGCTTCTCCGTGCAAATACCCATGGGTTTTCTGAAAAATTGGAGGAAAAGAAAGCCTGCCGAGGCGGCGCAGGTCTGGCTTTTGAGGACCGATGGCACGCAAATCCCGCAATGCGCCGCGCCGTTTGTCTTTTCCATTGGGACGTTCGGGGACTATGCCCGGGACTATCAATTTTATACGTTTCCGAAAGTGCCGGAAAACGAACTGGCCAGCGTGGTGGTGAGCTTCAACGGAAGATTATATTGCCACGAAATCAAGAAGGTCAGTGAAATATAATCTGGTTTCGTCTGCCTGCCTTACGTCTTCGACAACTTCTTCACACACAAAATGGCCGCGGCATCTTTGGGGTGATGCTTGCTCCAGGTGAATTGGGCCGCCAGTGACATCAATCCCCAGAAGGCAGCCGGCTTTTTCTTGAGCATATGATACTCGCCGCGCCATTTTTTCGGCCCGAGCAGGCCAACGACTTCGTATCCATGTCCTTCCATTTCCGTCGGTTCCCAGCCGGAAAGGTGGACCTGTAAATCATCGCTGTCCGTATGGCCTTGCGGCAAAAACCCGCTGGGCGTGAAAAAGACCACGCGCTTTTTCGCAATGCGCTCCATGTCCTCCATCAGCTTCAACCCATCGGGTTTCTTCAGATGTTCAATGACATCCAATGCCACGCAGGCATCAAATTGGCCGGGTTTAAAGTGGCTGGATAATTCGCTGACATTGCACAGTACTAGTTCGTCGTGGGTGTTATTGGCCCTCGCCTTTTCCACGGATGGCAAATAGCCCTCCGCGCCCACGGGATGGGGCACGCCCAAATGCCGCAGGGTCATGGATGCGCCGCAGCCGACGTCCAGAACGCTCTCGCAACCCAGCAAAGCCTTCCGCAGCGCCAGTTTAACGAGAATCTGGTTCGGGTCTTCTCCCGCCCGGAGCAGCGTAAATGCGAGGTCGATAGGATTTCGCATAGGGTCGATCAATTCTTTTTGCTGAGCGCCGCCCAGGAAGGCGGGAGATTTTTCGGGATTTCAATGCCTTCAAACGGTTTGCCCTGGCGCGCACCGGCTTTTTTGGCCCACGCCGCCATGCGCGCGACGCCGTCTTCCAGCGAGACGTTCTTAATTAAATCACCGAAATGTTTCCGCACCTTATCGTGGGCGGAATAAGCATGGACGACTTCATTCCGCGCGTCGAGATGCTTGACTTGGGCCGAAGCGCCCATGGCTTTGGCGACGACGTTGGCCAGTTCGTTCACGGTATAGGGCTTATCCGCACCGACATTGAAGACCTGGTTGTAGCTTTCCGGGCGCGCAATGCTGGCGGCGATGACCGGGGCGACGTCATCAATGTAACTGAAAGCGCGCGTTTGCTTGCCATCGCCGAAAACCGTCATGGGCTGGCCCTGCATGATTTGGTTCATGAAAATGCCGATGACATTGCGGTAGCGGTCGCCGATATTTTGAAACTCACCGTAGACATTATGGGGACGGAAGACGACGTAGCTCATCCCAAACATTTCGTGCGTTTCCTTCAGGTCCAATTCCACGGCGTATTTGGCGATGCCATAGGGGTCTTCAGGCTGGGGTACGGCGTCTTCGGTCATCGGAAGCTGGTTTTTGCCATAAACGGCGATGGATGAGGTGAAGACGAAGCATTTCACACCGTGGTTGACGGAGGCGTTGATGAGGTTGACGCTGCCGAGCAGGTTGTTGGTATAATTGAAATGCTTGATGAAATGGCTCAGGCCCTCAGCGGCATAGGCAGCGAGGTGGAAGACGTGGTCGAACCGGTTTTCCGCAAAGAGCTTTTTCACGAGCGCCGAATCCGTAATCGACCCTTCCACAAAATCCACGCCATCGGGCACGTAATCCCGGAAACCGCCGCTCAAATCGTCCAGGCCAATGACCTCGTGATTGGCCCGGAGCAGGTGCCGGCAGACGTGCGAGCCGATAAATCCGGCGGCGCCGGTGACCAAAATACGTGACTGCATCCAAAAAGCTTAAGAATTTAAACGGGGGCTTGACCAGATATTTTTGGTTAAATTGGGGGAAAAACGGGGCGCTTTTTCGCTTTTTAAATGGCCGTTTTTTGAACATACTCGCCCTCCTGACGCTCTACCAGCTAACAACAAAAAACAGCTAATTGCTTGAGCCAACAAAATCGCAATACAAAAGCGGCTAAAAACACGCCGGGCGGGTTGGACCCCCGTTTGAAAGTGCTTGCTTTCCCTTTGCTGCTGGCGGTCATTTTACTCGTCTTGTTCGCAAAGGGTTTTGTGCCGGGCTACGTCCATTTTAACAATGACGGCCCCCTGGGAGAGCAAAACACCGCTTGGCAGCAATTTCCCAGCACCATGACCGGGTCATGGGATGATCTCAACGACATTGGCAGCAGTGGCGGAGCTTCGGCGCCGGATATAACAGAATTGGAAACCTGGATTCTGGGACCGGTGGGCTATTCCAAATTTTATCCGGCGATTGCGATGTTTATTCTCGGGATGGGGGCGTGGACCTTTTTTCGCCAGCTAAAACTGTCGCCGCTGGCGGCGGCATTAGGCGCGCTGGCCACGGCGCTAAACTCCTCCTATATGGGCAATGCCTGCTGGGGTACCGCTCCCCAGCAGATTGCCATGGCGATGGTTTTCTTCGCGCTGGCGCTGGTCATGGCCAATACCGATGAAACACCACGCATCGTTCGCTGGTCCCGGCTGGCATTGGCGGGCATGGCGGTGGGCGTGAGCGTGATGGAGGGCGCGGACAATGGCGCGATTTTCAGCCTGTTTGTGGCCGCCTTCGTTTTCTTTAAATCGCTCCTGGAGGAAGGCAAACCGGCGTTGGAAAAAGTTGGCCGGGGCGTCGGGCGCGTGGCGGTGATCGCCGTTTTTGCCGCATTCATTGCCGCGCAAACCATCTCGGCACTGGTGGGAACTTATATTTCAGGCTCTTCCGGGAGCGCGGATGGCGGCATGTCTCCCGAGGAACATTGGGATTGGGCCACCGAATGGAGCCTTCCGAAGAGGGAAACGCTGGGAATCTTTGTGCCGGGGGTCTTTGGATATCGCATGGACACGCCCAACAACATGGCGGGTTTCCTGCAAAAATCATACGGTAACGGAGAATACTGGGGTGGAGTGGGACGCACGCCGGCCATTGACCGTTATTTCGACAGCGGCGGGACGAACTGGACGCAGGGCGGGATGATGCGCTTCGGTTATGCCGGTTTTTATGGGGGAATTTTGGTGGCGCTGGTGGCATTGTTTGCGATATTGCAATCATTCCGCGGGGAAAATTCCCTTTTCCCGAAATTGGAACGGCACTTCATTTGGTTTTGGACGGTCGCATTGGTCATTTCGCTTTTATTGGCCTGGGGGCGTTTTGCGATCTTTTATGTCGTCATTTACCACCTGCCCTATTTTTCATCCATCCGAAACCCGACTAAGTTCTTGGCTATTTTTTATTTAGCCATGATTATCATTTTTGCCTACGGGATTGACGCCCTGGGCCGGCGGTATATGCAGCCGGCGACGGAAAAAACCAGCGGCAAACCGCTTCCCTTCCCCGAACGTTTCATGAATTGGTGGGCGGATTTTCGCGGCTTCAATCTTTACTGGACTTTCTTCTGTGCCGGGCTCTTTTTCTTGAGCGCGATTGGCTATGCCATTTACGCTTCAAAAGCGGTGCCGATGTCTGATTATCTTCAAAAAGTGGGTTATGGCGACGATGTCGCGCCGCTGATTTTCAAATTTAGCGTGGGGCAGGTTGCATGGTTCCTTTTATATCTCGCTGTCGCCATCGGGCTGCTGATCCTGGTGATTGCCGGCTTTTTTTCCGGAAAACGGGCGATGCTGGGAGGTTTGTTGCTGGGCGCCTTTGTAGTGGCTGATTTGGGACGCGCGGACCTGCCCTGGATTATTCATTGGGATTACATACAAAAGTACTCGAGCAACCCCATCATCGATATCCTGCGCGACAAACCCTACGAACATCGCGTGGCTGATATCCCTTCAGGGATGCCCTTTGAAGAACTCTACCGGATTGAGTGGATGCAGCATCATTTTCCATATTACAATATTCAATGCACCGACATCATCCAGTCATCGCGCACCGGAACCGATTTGGTGGCCTATGACATGGCCCTGGCGGCAACCGGTCCCGACACGACCTATCTGGCCGCCCGCCGCTGGGCCTTGACCAACACGCGCTATTTTTTAGCTCCGTCCAGCATGAACGGCTATAGTACTCTGGATGCCCTGAATGGCCAATTCGATCCCGTGCAGCGCCCGTTTCATGTCGTGCAGGAATTTAACGTGGTGCCCAAACCCGGATATGATAATCCAACAGACCCGCAGCTATGGACGGTCGTGAGTACGAACAACGGCGACTACGCGTTGATTGACTATACCGCCGCGCTTCCCCGGGCCAAACTGTACTCGAACTGGCTGGTCAGCACCAACGACACAGAGATACTAAAGGCGTTGGCTTCCCCAAATTTTAATCCCCAGAATATCTTGCTGGTTTCCACTCCGCAGCCGGGCCTTCCAGACAGCTCAAAGGGAGACAATTCCGGCACGGTTGATTTCAAGAGCTACGCGCCCAAGAAAATTGTTTTAAGCGCACAAGCGACGGCCCCCTCGATTTTGCTGTTGAACGACCACTTTGACCCCAACTGGCGTGTCTCGGTGGACGGCAAATCGGCGGAGTTATTGCGATGCAACTATATCATGCGCGGCGTTTATTTGACCCCCGGCTCTCATACGGTGGAATTTCAATACAGCCAGCCGAATCCTCCTCTTTATGTCACGTTAACAACAATGGTCCTGGGCGTTCTGCTGTGCGGCTTTTTGGTTTCTTTAACGCGCAAACGACCGCCGGCGGCAAGCATCGTTGAGCCGGTTCAACGGGATAAACGCGCGTCTGCCGGCAATCGCAACGCGTCTCCGGAAGTGCGCTCGGCCAGCCATTGAAGAATTTGGCTGATCGCGTGCCGGACGGCTTCGTCCGAACTGCGCGACAGGGAAAATCCGGCTTTCGCGAGCTTTGCCGAATCCATTCTCGATTGCGGCACATCGCCCGGCCAGCCTTGGGCCGATTCGCCATACTGGATTTTGGTGCGGCCGGTGAAACCCAGTTGCGACACTAATTCCTCGGCGATGAACCGCACATTCGTCGCGCCGCCGGGCGCAAGGTTGAAGACATCAAACTTCGACGCATCCAGCTCGCTGCATTTCTTTTTCCCAAACATCAGACCCTGCACCAAATCGCGGACGTACACATACGGCTTGGCCTGGAAACCGTTGCCCAGCACCTTGAGTTCGCCCGAATTTTTCGCGAGCTGCCGGATGAAATCAAACACCGCGCCGTGCGTGGTACGCTCGCCGATGATGTTGCCAAAGCGGAAAATCACCGCGCGCATTCCGAACGTGCCGCAAAAGGCGGAAACGAGGCCCTCAGAAGCCACTTTGCCCGCGCCATAAAGGCTCACCGGCAGGCAAGGGCCCAGGTTCTCGTGCGTGACTGTCGTGCCGACGTCGCCATACACCGTGCCGGAACTGGAAAAAATCATCTGCGACACGTTATTTCGCCGCATGGATTCCAGGACGTTATAAGTCACGATCGTTTCCTGTTCCAAATCCAGTCGCGTGTTATCGATGCCCCAGCGCGCGTCCGGATTGGCGGCAAGGTGAAACACCGCGTTCACGCCCGAGAAATGCGGCAGGATTTTTTCCAGATCCAAAAGCTCGATCGCGTGGACTTTAAGCCGCGGATTATTTTGGTGATGCTCGAGATGCTCGCGCCGGCCGGACGAAAAATTATCCAAA
>JASHZU010000237.1 GCA_030042375.1 Verrucomicrobiia bacterium | reverse complement strand
AAAGCCAAACCTTATTTGCTCGATTCCAATCGGCGGCAATATTGGCCCGACGGCGCGGATATAGGCATCTCCGTGCATCCCGATTTCGCCCGCACCGCCAATACCATCTACTGCGCTTTTATCCGGCTCTTTGGCGCGACCAAAAATCTCCCGTCCACCCAGGACGAAAAACTGGAAGCGCAGCTCAAAGCGCTCGACGCGAAAAATTTCACCGTCATTCCTGCATCCGGCACCTTGCGCGATTTAAAGAAACAACTTTCGCACATCGTCCAGACCCTTGGCTGCCGCATTCTCCACTTGCTGCCCATTCATCCCACGCCGACCACGTTCGCGCGGTTTGGCCGCTTCGGCAGTCCCTATGCTGCGCTCGACCTGACAGCGATTGATCCGGCGCTGGTGGAATTTGATAAGCGCACCACCGGCATTGACCAGTTTTGCGAACTGACTTGCGCCGCCCACGCGCTCGGTGCGCGCGTGTTTCTCGACATCGTTATCAACCACACCGGCTGGGGCTCGGTCCTCCAGGAAAACTCGCCGGAATTTTTTCTGAGAACCCCGGATGGCCAATTCGCCAGCCCTGGCGCCTGGGGCACGGTCTGGGAAGATCTCGTGGAGCTCAAGCAGGATAGTGTCGTGCTCTGGGACAAAATCGCCGATGCGCTCCTGATTTGGTGCCATCGCGGCACGGACGGTTTTCGTTGCGATGCAGGCTACAAAATTCCCGTGGTAGCCTGGCAATATATTATTGCGCGGGTCCATGATGTCTTTCCCGAGGCCATTTTTCTGCTCGAAGGATTGGGCGGCTCATGGGAAGCCACGGAAAATTTGCTGACCGAAGGCGGCATGCAATGGGCCTACTCCGAACTCTTCCAAAATTATTCCGGCCGCGAAGTTGCGTGGTATTTGGATTATGCCAACCACCAGAACGAGCATGTTGGCACCTATGTTCATTACTCGGAAACCCATGATAATAATAGACTTGCCGCAAAACCAATCGAACTGCCGCCGGGTCAAAAACCCGCTCCTAATAAGGCAAATCGCGCCTGGTCGCTCCTGCGAAATCGTCTTTGCGCTCTGACCAGCCCGCGTGGGGGTTTTGGTTTCACATGCGGCGTGGAATGGCTGGCTGCCGAAAAAATCGATGTCCACGGCTGTGCCGGCCTGAATTGGGGAAATCCCGATAACATCATTCCCGAGCTGGCCCGGCTTAACCAAATCATTTCCAACCACCCCTGCTTCTTCGATAGCGCAAAACTAACACGCCTCAGCGCGCCGGATGCGCCGGTTTATTTTCTGCTCCGCGAATCGGCGGAACAAAAAGATATTGTCCTGGTCATCGTCAACACCGATATCGGCAAGGCAAATTCTCTGACTCTGCTCCCGGCTGATTTCAAATTGTCCATCGCCGATTTCAAATTCGATTTGCTGGGCCAGCCGCTGCCGGAAATTACCGTTGCGAAAAATTCCATCACGTTGACGCTCAAAGCCGGTGCGGTTCATTGTCTGGCAATAACCGAAAAACTTGTCGGTTTGAGCGGCGAGGCCTATCGCCTGGCCCGCGCGCAGGCGGCTTTGGCCACTCAGTCATTGAACGCGGTGCTTCCTGCCGAGAAATTTCCCAATTTCGATTGGCAGTTTCTCGCCGAACAATTGGCGACCTCACCGCGAAATTTTTTGGCCGCTGCCAGCCGATTGAAAGGCGATGAATCCCAGGCCGATTTCCTAGCGCTCATCCAAAAAGCCGCCGGACATGAAATTTTCCCCAAGGTCATTACCTGGACTTTGATTGACCGGCGTCGCGTCACTCTCGTCCCCGCGAATCATTGGCTGCTTATTGAGGAATCTGCGCCGTTCCAGGCAACCCTCCGGATGGACAATGACGACGTGGAACCCATTCATTTCAAGTCCATCCCAGCCGGGCAAAGTTATATTGCCGTCCTCCCCCCCCGCGAAGCCCCGGCAGATGCCGAATTAATTGTTGAACGCCACGCTATGGCGGCAGAAAAAATTTCCGCGGTTATCCGTTTCCTGCCCCCCGAACCACAGCCGTCGGGTGCCTATGGGCCATCCAGTTTAATCCTGCTCACCAACGGCATCGGTGGCATGGCCCGGATTTGCGTTGACCTTGGCCGGGTCAATTCCAAATACGATTGTGTCCTGGGCGCAAACTTGAATCCCAATTTCCCCGTCGATCGCCACGTCTTCGTCAAGCGCATGCGCGTTTGGGTCAACGCTGACGGCTTTCTTTCGCAGCTTAATTTAAAAAACCTTCGCACCTTTGAGTCCGGACCGCCGTCGGTTTGGAATTTTGTCGCCAACGCCGGCGATGGCCGCACAGTGGAAATCCAATTGCGCGCGGAAATGCTTGAGGGAAAAAACACCGTCGCGTTTCAGTTTGCGCGCCCGGCCGCCCAATACGCCAGTGGCAAACAATTGCCCGCCAATGCCGATGTACGCCTTACGGTCCGCTTTGATATTGAGGACCGGAATTTCCACCAGGAAACCAAACGCAACGGCGGCGCGGATTATCACTTTTCCTCCAATACCCATTTGCTGGATGCCAAGGGGGAACAGCGCTGGATTGGTTTCGCTTTCACGCCGGAAAAAGACCGGCAGCTGCGCGTCTTCGCCGATGCCGGCGATTTTCATCCCGAACCGGAATGGTCCGAAAATATTCCGCATCCCGTCGAGGCCTCGCGCGGCCAAACGGCCTCGGGCGATGCCTACAGCCCGGGCTGGTTCGAAATCCCGTTGCCCAAAGGCGCCAGCCCCACGTTGGCCGTCACCGCGGAATTAAATCCCGCTGACTTTTTCCCGCGAGTGAACCAGCAAATCATTCCGGGCAATCCCGAAAATTCCTTTGAGGGACAACTCGTGCTGGCCGCCAAACAATTTGTCGTCCGCCGGGACAATGGCAAAACTATCATTGCCGGTTATCCATGGTTCCTGGATTGGGGCCGCGATTCCCTTATCTGCGCGCGCGGTTTGCTCGCAGCGGGAATGGTCAACGAAGTCGAACAACTCCTGCTTACGTTCGCCAAATTTGAAAAAGACGGCACATTGCCCAACACGATTCATGGCAGTGACGTCTCCAATCGCGATACGAGCGACGCGCCGCTGTGGTTTGCCGTAGCCTGCGAAGAATTGGCCCGCATTAAGGGCAAAGATTTTTATGCCACTTCTGTGGATGGACGTCGCACCATCCTCAACGTCCTGACCAGCATCGCGGAAAATTACGCGTACGTGACGCCCAATGGCATCCGCATGGACACCGATTCGGCGCTGATTTGGAGCCCGGCCCATTTCACCTGGATGGACACCAGTTTTCCCGCCGGAACGCCACGCGAAGGTTACCCCGTGGAAATCCAGGCGTTGTGGATCCGGCTGCTACGGCAATTGGAATCCGTCTCCAGCCCCGATGACCAAAAACGTTGGGGACAACTTGCCGATCATGCCACCGCTTCCTTTGAAACATTATTCTGGCTGGAGGAAAAAGGCTGGATGTCCGATGTCCTCCTCGCCAAGCCCCGCGTTATTGCCCGCGACGCGACAGCGAGCGATGCCTTGCGCAGTAATGGCCTGCTTGCTGTCAGCCTCGGCCTGTTGAAAGGCGACCGCGCGAAGCGTTGCGTTGCTGCGGCGCAAAAATATCTGGCTGTGCCCGGCGCATTGCGTTCGCTCGCCCCATTGCCGGTTTCTGTTCCTTTGCCGGTTTTTGGCAATGGCGGCGGCTTAATCAACGATCCGATCGAACCTTATTGGCCGCGCTATGAAGGGGATGAAGACACGCGCCGCAAGCCCGCTTACCATAACGGCACGGCCTGGACATGGACGTTCCCGGCATTTTGTGAAGCGCTGATGCAGGCATGGGATTTCTCACCAGAAGCCCTCGCCACGGCAAAGAGCTATTTGGGCAGTGCCGAAAGGCTTTTGAGCCAGGGGTGCCTCGGCCAGATTCCTGAAATTTTGGATGGCGACGCCCCGCACATCCCGCGCGGTTGCGACGCCCAGGCTTGGGGTGTCACAGAATTTTTGCGCGTATCGAAATTTCTGGCGCAGAGTGCATCGAAACCATAACGGTTGCTGCATGCGCCAAAAAACGCCTTTTTATTCCTGAAAAATTTGCTAGTTTTACCGCGTGCCTGACAAAATTCCTTACCTTGACCTGGCCGCGCAAATTCGCGGAATTCGAAAAGAAATTGATGCAGCCCTCGCGCGCACCCTGGATAATTGTTCATTCTGCCTCGGCCCGGACGTCGCTCAATTTGAAAAAGATTTTGCGGCGTTCTGCGGGGCAAAACATTGCCTGGGCTTTAACAGTGGCACGTCCGCACTACATGTGGCGATGAGAGTGCTGAACATCGGCGAAGGCGATGAAGTGATTACAACGCCCTTTACGTTCGTGGCCACAAGCTGGGCCATATCCTACGTTGGTGCGAAACCAGTGTATGTGGACATTGATGACGCGACGTTCAATATCGATCCAGCGCTGATTGAACGTGCCATTACGTCGCGGACGAAAGCAATTTTACCGGTGCATCTTTATGGTCAGCCATTTGATGTAGACAAGGTCCTGGAGATTTGCCGCAAACACAAATTGCCCTTGGTCGAAGATGCAGCGCAGGCCCACGGCGCGAAGTATAAGGGGAAGGTCGTGGGAACATTCGGCGAGATATCTTGTTTCAGTTTCTATCCCACTAAAAATCTCGGCGCTTGCGGCGAAGGCGGTGCGTTGGTAACGAACGACGAGAAATTCGCGGCGCGAGCAAAGTCATTGCGCGAGCATGGTTCGACCGTTCGTTATCATCATGACGAGGTTGGATATAATTACCGCATGGAAGGTTTCCAG
>JASHZU010000236.1 GCA_030042375.1 Verrucomicrobiia bacterium | reverse complement strand
AAAATCCGAGAACCAGTGAATGGTCATAGAGACGCCAATGCCGATATAGAAGGCATAAGTGATAACTGCGACCCGCAGCCATTTTTGCCGGGGGAAAAGAGTAAATACCGTGACGGCCATGGCAAACGCAGTGGCTGTATGGGATGATGGCCAACCCCAGAACATACCACCGCGCAGGAAACCAAACTGGAAAATATGGCTGGTATCTATCGTCACGCTTATTGGAGGATGGGGACGTCCAGTAAAAGCTTTATAGGTGGAGGCAATGGCCAAACCAACGAATGCCGCTTGTCCGATAGCCCAGCCAGCGCGTGCAGCGGTCGCATTTTTGGCAACGCTACCAAGCAGAACAAGATATAAGGGCAAGGCGAGAGGTATAAGCTGGCCGATAATAACAGCCGGCCATGCGCATAATAGCAGGCCAGGACTGCGAGTGGAGCAGAAATAGAACCAATCAACCCCAGTCACTACAAGAATGAATGTGAGAATCATTGCGACAATGTGCCAAATGAGCCTCCGTCCCGTAAAACAATCGATAACATTAACGGGCAGGGTAAGTAAAAATTGTCTCATAGAAACACCAGCAGTATGCTCGTTTCCAGATAAATAATTTCGAAGACTTGATAGTTTGTCGAGCAAACATTGCGACAGAGGCTCGCTTGCAGGTTTTTGTCCCCTTTGTACCGTAACGAGATTACACTTGCAGGGTATTTGCGGAGTTCGCCACCTTGTATTATTATGGTCGTATGAGAAATTTCATAAGGCTTACAGTGTGCTTTTTCGCATGGATAGCTGCGACATCCCTTGCGGACCAGGT
Organism: Verrucomicrobiia bacterium; assembly: GCA_030042375.1. The sequence goes on along the minus strand of JASHZU010000236.1, from coordinate 9,115 downwards.
GATCATGCAAAATGGCGATGTGCTTAACGGGAAAGTTTTAACCATGAGCACGAATGTCCTCGTGCTGCAAAATGATAATCTTGGGAAGGTGACGCTGCCTCGCGGGAAAGTTGCCAACATCGTTTTTGGAACGATTGCTGCCCCGGTGCCCGCGTCGACAAGAACAAATGTCATTGAAATGCAGCAGGCCTCTACACCGCAGACAAACACTGATTCGGACCTGGAAACGATGCTGCGTGGAATCCGCGATAATACTAACCTAGTACAACAAGTAGAGGCGCAGGTTCTCGGCTCATCCAGCCCGGATGCGGTCAACAAATTCAATGAGTTGCTCGATGGATTAAGCACCGGCAAAATTGATATGAATGACCTCCGGGCTCAGGCGCAGTCCGCTGTGGATCAATTGCGGGAGTATAAAAAAGAGATGGGACCGACCGAGACGGCCGAGGCCGATGCTTATCTCGCTATCCTTGATGGTTTCCTTAAAGAAACAACTCCGGCAAATGAAGTCACGAATGCGGTAGCGCCATAAATCGGATCTAACTTTACTGTATGATTTGCATGGAGTTATAAATAGGATTATGAATGTCGGCTAAGTTCGGATTACTCTTCTGCTTGTTTAGACTCATCGGTTCTTAATAGTAACTAATAAATGCTAAGAAACAACTTGCTAAAGCTTACATTCGCTGACACTTTTAGTCCATGAGTGCTATCCTAAACCTATCCAGTCGGCAACTGCGTCACATCGCAGATCTCAAAGAGAAAATTGATTCCTTGCAGCATGAACTTAGCCGGCTTGTTGGCGGAGCGACTTCTCTGCATACCCCTATGCCGGGAAGAAAACATAGAATGAGCGCATCCGCCCGTGCCAGGATTGCCGCGGCGCAGAGGAAGCGATGGGCGAAATTCAATAAGACGAAAAAAACTGCGAAGGCATCTGGCCGGTCCCGGCGCAGGCTGAGCGCAGCTGCAAGAGCTAAAATTGCCGCCGCGGCGCGCGTGCGCTGGGCCAAAGCTAAAGCCGCCGGCAAAACGAAATTATAAATACTTTTCTAGCGGTCTGAGGCGGCCGCCAGAAAGGCCTCTACATTGCGCCGCAAGGCCAAGCGTTCAGAGGGGGTGAGTCCGCGTGGGTCGAAACGGTAGCGATAATGGAGCGCGAGAATATTTTCAAGCGGCTCTTTAAATTCCACGAGGTCATTATTCTCGATGGCGCGTTTCAGCCAGACGGAAGCGGCTTCGCCGGATTGACGCGGAAGTCCATTTTGGATGAGCTTTTGTTCCACCTCGTAAAATTCCGAATCCAGCCCGGGCCAGTCCGGTGGCTCAAACTGATTATCCCCTTTTTTATGTCGGCGGCTGCTGCGGAAGATGCGGTAGAGAAGAAAGGCCAAAGCAGGAATTAAAGCCCACAGGAAATAGTCCCGGATATTGCTGTGGCCGTATTCGAAAAATTTCACGATTTCGAAGGTGATCCACGATATGAAATCGGACAAGAACTGGAAAGGCGACGAATGATCTTCCTGGGTTACCCATGAAGCCGGAGTCGTATCAAAGTTTTTCCAAACTTGCTTTTTTTTGTCCCAAACGAGACACCATGCATGCGCGTCGCGCAGGCGAACGACATATCCCTGGCCTGCCGGTTCATGGACATAGTACCCGGTAGCGTAACGAGCGGGAATTCCAAGTTCGCGTAACAATAAAACTGTAGCAGTCGCGAAGTATTCACAATAGCCGCTGCGAGTCTGCAGAAGAAACCGTGTCAATGCAGTGCCGTTTGTTGTGGGATCCTGGTAAAGGCTATAAGTAAAATTGTTTTGAAAATATTCATCGATAGCCTGGAGTTTTTCATCGTCGCTTTTGCCTGCGAGATTTAGCCGGGAAATAACTTGCTCAAGTCCTGGAATTTCATTGGTAGGCACGTATAAATCTTCGTTTGTGGCATACGTATCAGTTTCTGGTCGCGCGTCTAACGCCATACCTGAACCAAACCGCGCGTCGAAAATAGCCAATCGTGGGCCCTCGCCGAGCACAGCGCCAATGTTGTTCTGGCGGACAAAAAACGCGCGGAAGCTTTCCAGCCGATTGCAATCTGCCGGCAAAGGAAGCAGATCTTCAGGGTATTTGTCACTTTGATTAATGCCATTGAGATAACAGGCAATAGTGACAACGGAACGGTTGCCAGTGAATCCGGTTAACGGCCAGATTCCGCTGTCGCGAGGAGTTTCATAGACTTCATTAAAATCATTGTTGGTGACGCCTGCCTCCCAGGACAGTTGCTTGCGGCCGATAAAGCTGCTTTCCTGGAATTTTCGGTAGCTCGCTGTTCGTAAATACGTTGGAGGTCGTGCGCCGTTTTTAGTTTCGAGACGGATCACGATTTTGCCGGACAGTTTCAACTTTCCAGTGTGGAGGTCAGCTTCATTGCTGTCTTCTTTGGGGTCCGGTCTCATGCGGTACAGAAGTGACAGGAGTTGAGGGTCGTACTGTCCTGCCAACCGAACCAACTGTGCGTAGGCATGCTGGCCCAAGAAGCCGATGACAAAGGCGACCGCCAGCAGAACAATCCACATTGGCAGGCCAAAACGGCGCGAGCGTAATGGCCAAAGCGCCCACGCCAGCAGAAGGCAAATGCCATAGTAGTAATAATCATTTTGCGCGGGGCTGGCTCCGGCAGAAAAAAGGCAAATTGCAAAATACGGATATATAGTGTCAAATCTTCTGGATGGTGGCAGCGATAACCCCCTTTTACGGGCCTTTTTGAGCCGGCTCCGTAAATACAAAGAAATAGCTTCCCACGGCACCCCGTTGGCCGGGCTGAATGTTTGGGCGAGCACAAACAGAAAAAAAATCATCGGTAGCCAGCGAAATACCGCATCAAATGTCATGGTGCTGGCGTTGCCGGCATCTCTTTCCGTTGTGAAGTCAGGATGCTGAAAAAATTCTCCAATACCGGCAAACCCGCCATTGTCACTAAAGGCAAAAATGACCGCTGCTAAAAAAAGCATCATGGAAAACGTCCAGACACGGGCGAACTCATCATCAGAAAATTCCCAGCGCGCTTTGATGACGCGCGAACTTTCCAAAATAAGACCCATCCCAATAGCTTCCGGAAGAAAGCCGGTTTGATAGCCCCAAAACAAGAGCGTAGCGCCTATGAGTAATGGCGGCGTTTTCATTTTAAACTACGGAAAACGGCACAATTGACCGCAAAAAAGCAGCCGATTTTTGAGCCCAATTGTCTTGCCGTCTTTGAATTTTGTTTCTTCATAACAAGCCCTCTATTTCTGCAAGGCCCTGTTGAATCTGTCCGGCAATAAGTATATGAAAATTTTCCGGTTGTTCCCGCATCGGGCCCGGCTCCAATGGCGCCGATGGTTTGTCGGCCAGAATAACAACAACCCGGACGGGGATTTCGAGAGCAGCAAGTTTTTCGACAAAACGCTGGCGCGGTTTGTCCCACGCGAGCAAAACACAGATACAACCGCTGACGAGACTGATATGATTGAGGGCGAGAGTTTCAAGGCTCTCAAAGGGTTTGTCGGTGCATGTGCGAACGGACGCGAGAATTTCCAGCATTTGGTCCACATGCGCCAGGCCGCGCCCGGCAGTGAAACAATATGCCTGCGCACCAACGAAGAGCAAATCCAGCAACGACTCCTGAGTGCGAACCGCGCAGGCGAATGACGCGGCAACTGACACGGCTTCCTCAAAAGTCTCACTATAGGGTTCATCACTGAATGTATCCAACACCAGAGCGTGGCGCGCAAAGAATTCATCCTCAAACTCACGGACAATGGGTTTTCCAATTCGCGCCCAACTGCGCCAGTGAATCCGGCGGAGTGGATCACCATGCCGGTATTCGCGCAATGCGACAAACTCATCGCTTTGCCCGACGTTGGATGCTAGGGCCACGCCGCCTTCCTGAAATTTCATTGTGCCGGGCAGAATGATGGAAGGCAGAGGATAACGTTTCGGCAAAATCAGGATGACATCCGGCGCAGGTAATTTTACGAAAGCGCGGATTAGCCCAAGCGGGTCGGTACGCGCGAGGGACAGAGCCTCCAGCCGCAAAAGGCCGCGGCGCAACGGCGTGACAGTGATTTGTACTTCTGCTTCTTCATTCGGAAGAATTGGGGGGACGACGGCATGGGAAACTGTTGCGACGCGGAAGGGATTATAACGTTGCTGCGGGCGGCTTAACCGGAGCGAGCGGACTTTTTTTTCTTCGGCAATTTGCAAGGCCAGCCATTCCTGGAACGATGGGCGCGGGTCGGCGGGATTTTCCAGCAACGTCAAGGCAACCTGAGTTTTGCGTGTCAGATTTTTGATGCGAACCCGATAATCAAACGGCTGTCCAATAGTTCCAAACCGCGGCAGTGATCGAACTACGGAAAAATTGAGTTTAAAAAAAACGCAAAAACTGAAAGCAACCAGCAGCAACCAAAATAAAAGAACTGCGCCCTGGTAAACGGACAAACTTTCCATGTCCAACGCGCCAAATCCGGCAATACAAAGTCCCGCCAGTACCATCCAACCCGCGAAAGTCAGGCGGCGTTGAGACCAAAAAATCAGCCACGACATTACGCGATAAAAGCGATAAACGGCGCGCCAAATTAGTTTCATTTCTACATTATACCGGTACAGGCAATTTTTTCAAAATTTCCACGATGACTGCCCGCGGTGTCATTCCCGAAAAGCGCGCCTGGGGTTCCATCACGAGCCGGTGCGCGATGACGGGGCCAGCCAGTTCCTGAATCTGCTCAGGTGCGACAAAATCAGAACCGTCGAAAAGGGCCAGCGCCTGCGCCGATTTCATCAGCGCAATGGAAGCGCGCGCGCTTGCGCCGAGCCGGACGCCAGCGGTGCTACGGGTGGCGCCAACGATGTCCACGGCATAGCGTTTTAACTCATCGCTGATACGAACGTCCTGCACTGCGCGTTTAAGGGTAAGCACTTCCGCCAACGAAGCGCACGGCTTCAAACTGTCCAGCGGGTGGTTATGCTGTTGCGCGGCAAGAATGGATACTTCATCGGAGGGCGGCACGTAACCCAATGAGAATTGCATGGAAAAGCGATCCATTTGCGCTTCGGGAAGTGGGTAGGTTCCCCGGAACTCGACGGGATTTTCCGTGGCAATCACAAAAAACAAATCGGAGAGGTTTCTGCGTTCCCCGTCCATGCTCACCTGGCTTTCGCCCATGGCTTCGAGCAGGGCTGATTGCGTACGCGGGGAAGCGCGATTGATTTCGTCCGCCAGGAGAATATTCGTAAAAATGGGGCCTTCGTGAAAATGAAATTGCTGGTCGCGCTGGTTGAAGATGGAGACGCCCAGGATGTCTGAGGGTAACAGGTCCGGCGTGAACTGGATACGTTTGAATGAGGCATCCACAGAACGGGCAAGTGCTTTGGCGAGAGTAGTTTTTCCCGTTCCAGGAAAATCTTCAAGCAGGACATGGCCTCCGCTGGCCAGGGCCGTCAACAGGTTCCGCGTAGCGGCGGATTGGCCCCGCATGACATGGGCGATATTGCCGGAGATGTTTCGGAAGATATCGCGGGCCGATTGTTGTTCAGACGTCATGCTACAAAAGCATCATGTGGAACGGAATTGAAGGCAAATTCAAATTCCAAAATATCCTGCGGCATTCCCGTAGCAAATGTTGTGGATGAGGCTGCCTAAGAGGCCCCTGTCGTTGGGAATTTCTCCATTTTCCACGTCGCGGCCAAGCAGGTTGCAGAGCGTGCGCCGGAAATATTCATGGCGCGGGTACGACATAAATGAACGGGAATCGGTGATCATTCCCACGAAGCGTGAAAGCAGCCCAAGGTTGGAGAGCGCATTGAGCTGCCATTCCATGCCTTCCTTTTGGTCCAGAAACCACCAGGCGGCCCCGAACTGTACTTTGCCGGGAAGGGTGCCGTCCTGAAAATTGCCAATGAGGGTGCCAAAGACGTAATTATCAGCCGGGTTGTTATTGTAAATAATCGTTTTGGGCAGGGCGTTTTCCGCATCCAGTTTGTCGAGGAACGCCGCAAGCGCCTGGGCCTGGGGCCAATCGCCAATGGAATCGAAACCGGTATCGGCGCCAAGCTGTTTCATCAGGCGGGTGTTGTTGTTGCGCATGGCGCCCAGATGAAGCTGTTTTACCCAGCCGCGCTTGGCATCGAGCTGTCCAAAGAACAGCATCATATAAGATGCAAACTGCCCATGCTCTTCGGGGGAAACCACTTCGCCGCGCCGTGCCTTGTCGAAAATTCCAGCGGCAACTTTTTCTGAACAAAAATCAGCGAAACAATGGGCCATACCATGGTCCGAAAGCCGGCAACCTTGTGAATGGAAAAAGTCGTGGCGCTTTTTAAGGGCGGTAACGAAAGCGCCGAATCCGTTGATGTCTACATTGCTCGCCGCGGCAAGCTGCTCGACCCAGCGATTGAATTGAACCGGTGAGTTGACAGCGAGCGCTTTGTCCGGGCGAAACGCCGGCAACATTTTTGTGGAATGCCCTGAGCGGGCAAATTCCCGATGGGCCGAGAGCGAGTCCACAGGATCGTCGGTAGTGCCAACGATCTTAACCTTGAATTTTTTAAGAATCCCGTGCGTCGTTAAAGCGGGTTTAGCGAGTTGTTCATTCGCTTTCCCCCAAATCTTTTTCGCGGTTTTTTCGTCTAGTAGCTCGCTGATCCCGAAGTAGCGTTTCAATTCCAAATGCGTCCAATGGTAGAGCGGATTGCGCAGGGCATGGGGAACGGTTTTCGCCCACGCGAGGAATTTTTCATAAGGGGATGCGTTGCCGGTGCAAAATTTTTCGGCGACGCCGTTCGAGCGCATGGCGCGCCATTTGTAATGATCACCCTCAAGCCAGATTTCAAAAAGGTTTTTGAACTGGCGATTGGAGGCCACATCATGGGGCGACAGGTGGCAATGATAATCAAAAATCGGTTCGGCTTCGGCAAATTCATGATAAAGCCGTTGGGCCGTTTTTGTGCTCAATAAGAAATTGTCGTGGATGAAGGGCGGCATGGTTCAGAGGGCGAATGTTAGATTCCAGCGTGCCTTCAGGCAAGTCCGCAAATGTTCTAGCCTGTGTACTAGGATGCGCCATTGCGCACAAATAACGGTTTAATGTGGCGTTCGTAAAGGTTTTCCGTGACGTTTTTCGACACAAATTTCTCGTGCTGTTTGAGCGCATCCAGATAGCGGTCGCCCATGTGGGCGGCGATTTTATAGCCGACATGGAGCAATTGGCGCAAATGGGGATTATATAAATTGTTTTTCTGGTCATGGCGCAGCGCGGCGACAAATTGCTGCGATGTCCAGCCGTTCACGGCTTCGATGGTGGGCAACTTTTTTGGATCAATATCGATCACAGTCGCATACGGCGCGCACAATTCGTTCACATGCGCGAGCGCCCCGGCGTAAATTTCCTTCGCCAGAACTAGGCCGTCACCTCCGGCCTCGGCCAGGCCAATGACTTCTTCAAGCCAGTTTGTACCGGCCGTTTTGATATGCAGGCCCGCGCCAAAATGGTCCAGCGAGCGGCGCATGATCGAGTAAATAGAAAATTTGTCGCTGCCTGAATGCACGCTTAATTTAAGGTTTTTGGGAAGTTTATATTTTTCGATCGCATAGCGAATTACCGCCAAGTCGTCATTAAACTCGCGTTCGAATTTGGCGACATTGCCGACGTAATCAACGCCTTTGTTAAAGCGGCCGGTGAATTTGGGTGCGATGGTTTGAAGGGGGATTCCCGCATCGGAAATACCTGCCAGGATAACCAGTAATTCGATAGGGGTTTGCGGGCTGTCCGTTTCATCCATAGAAACTTCGGTGATGAACTTTCCTTCGCCTTTAGTTTCGGCGATATGACGATAAATCTTTCCCGCTTCCTCGATGGCCAAAAGATATTTTCCGGCGATCTCTTCAAGGTTCGCGCGGGTGACCTGGAAGGGCTCCGAAATGCCGGGAATTTCAATCCGGCCAGCCAATTGGGGATGTTTATCGACAAACGTCCGGACAGCATCCGGAGAGGCGGCTTTGCCAATGGATTCCGCCACATCAATCGTATAGAAGTCCGAGGAGGAGATAAAACGGTCCACGGTTTCCAGGCGAATATGATCGGCATCCACGTAATATGAGTCTTTCCAGCCGAGCCGTTCGACGGCGGTATCTACGGCCTGGCGCACCTGGGAAGGTTGGGAGCCGATGATGGCGTGTTCGCGGTTGGATTTGTTCCAGACGGGAACGATTTCCACGCCGTGTTCCGCAGCCATCATACAGGCGCGCAGTTGCGCCTCGGCCTGGCGGCCAAAGCGATCGCCAACGCCAAAAGAAAATTTTTCAAGGGTCAGTGACCCGTTGGTTTTCGTCATGTGCATCTTATATAATAACATGCCAACAGTAGAAGTGTGACGTCTTTTCCTTTGCAAAACAGCATGAAAATTTTGCACCGGCGGATTGCCGCTTGAGCGGCGCTGCTTTTTTGGATACAACGTCCGCGCATGAATCCACCAAATTCCAATGCCCCGGCATTCAGCAACATACGCTGGGTCATTTGCGGGCTGCTCTTCTTTTCCACGACCGTAAATTATCTGGACCGCCAGGTCATCAGCTATCTGAAAGAGTTCTTTTGCACCCCGATTGCATCGGGCGGATTTGGATGGTCGAATACGGATTTTGCAAACCTGACCTCTTTTTTCACGGGATTTTATGCCCTGATGACGATTTTTGCCGGGCGGTTCATTGACAAAATCGGGACCAAACTGGGCCTGGCGCTTTCGCTGACGGTCTGGTCTATTTTCGGAATCGCCAATGCTTTCGTCGGATCGATGGTGCAGATGCATATTGCCGTGCGCAGTTTGTTTGCCGTGGGCGAGGCGGGGAATTTCCCGGCGTCCATCAAGACGGTGGCCGAATGGTTCCCGAAACGCGAGCGTGCGCTGGCGACGGCAATTTTCAACGCCGGCTCGAATGGCGGGGCGATGATCGCCGCGCTGCTGGTGCCGTGGTGCATGATTCATTTCGGAGACGCGTACGGCTGGAAAGTGGCGTTTATCATTACCGGCGCAGGCGGATTGCCCTGGCTGATTTTCTGGTTCTGGCTCTACAACCCGCCCA
>JASHZU010000235.1 GCA_030042375.1 Verrucomicrobiia bacterium | reverse complement strand
GGCATTCTCCTAAATCATTGAGGATGAGGAAGAGGAGGAGAATGAGAATGATTTCAATATCACGCAGGAAAACTTTGAGCGAGAATTTCCTGGACAACATCATCCACCTTCACGCTGCGGAATTTTTCTTCGCGGCGGATGATGAGGCGGTGCGCGAGGACTTTTTGGGCAAGGAATTTTACCTCGTCCATGGCGGCATCGCGTCCTTCAATCGCGGCCATGGCTTGGGCGGCACGATAGAGGCCGAGCGAGCCGCGCGGGCTGGCGCCGAGGAGCACCGCCGGGTGTTCGCGCGTGGCACGGACGATTTTGAGGATGGTGTCTTCCAATTCGGCCGGGATTTTTACTTCGCGCACGGCGTCCTGGCATTTCAGGATACGGTCGGGCGTGGTGATCGGCTGAAGGGTTTCGATGGGATGACGCAATTGAAAACGTTCGACCATTTCTTTTTCATCGGCGAACCGGGGATAGCCGAGGCTCATGCGCATGAGAAAACGATCTTTTTGCGCTTCGGGCAGCAGGAACGTGCCTTCTTGTTCGATCGGATTTTGCGTGGCGATGACCATGAACGGCTTTTGCAGGCGGTAAGTAACGTTGCCTTCGGTCACGGAGGCTTCGCCCATGGCTTCGAGCAGCGCGGCCTGGGTGCGCGGGCTGGCGCGATTGATTTCGTCCACGAGAACGATTTGGGAAAAGAGCGGACCGAACAGGAAATCGGTGCGGCCGGTCGTGGGGTCAAGGCGCGCTTCGCCCAGGACATCGACGGGCTGCAAATCGGGCGTGCATTGGATGCGCCGAAAAGTGCAGCCGGCGCTTTGGGCGAGCGCGCGGGCGAGCATGGTCTTGGCGACGCCGGGAACGTCCTCGATCAGCAAATGGCCCTCGGCGAGCAACACGGCGACAGAGAGAACGACTTGCTCGTGCTTGCCAACGATGACTTTTTCGACGTTGGCGATGAGTTCTTTGGCAGTGGCGGAAACTTCTGGAGGGGTTAGGAGCTTTGGCTTCTCGATGGGTGGCAGCGTAATCTTGGGCTTCTTTTCAGACTCGGGAATAATTAGGGCCATAGGCTTTACCCTTTCAAAAATTTAACGATGCGGTGGCCAATGTCTTCCAGTTCGCGCGTTTCGGCGGCGGTATATTCGTACGGGCGAACAGTCCCAATGCCGAATGTGCCGATGAGTTTATCGCCATCGCGGATGGGCACACAGACAGAGCCGCCGACGCCGGTTTGTTTCGCGCCGGGTTTGGCGACGCCGCTGGTATCTTTTTGCAAATTGCAAATGGTCACGGGCTTGTTTTGTGCGGCGACCTGGCCGGCGATGCCTTTGCCCACCGGAATAGTTTTGACGACATCGAGGAGTTGCGGCGGCAGGCCGACTTGTGCGCTGAGATGGAGAAGTTGTTTGTCCGCGTCCAGCACGTGGATGGTGCCGGTCTCGGAATGGAAATGGCGGAGGGTTTCGCGCAGGACCGTGAGCAAAACCTCTTCACGGTTGCCATGGTTATCAATGATATTCAGCGCCCCGGATAATTTTTCAGCAAATGCGCTCATGGGGTGTTAGCTGGTGGAATTTTGCCGGTCAACACGAAATAGACGGCGTTAGCCATCAGTTTGGCGCCGTTGGCATTGGGATGGATGCCATCGACAAAAAGGTCTTTACGCCCGGCGAAAGTGGTGTGGAGGTTGATGATATCGACGTCCGAGTCCGCTGCGACCTGATTAATGAGGGGGATAATTTCCTCGTGGATGGTCTGGCCGTTGATGCCCCAGCGGTCGGAAAAGGCCGGGGGCGGATCGCAAATATAAATTTTTACGGACGGATTAGCGTGACGGAATTCGGCGATAAGCGCTTCGTAATCGGGAACGTAATCAGCCTTGTACTGCCAATTGTCCGGGACCTTGTTGGTTTCGCCACCGACGGGATGTTTGCTGTCGTTCGTCCCGAGCATGATGACGAGGATGTCCGGCTTAAAGGCGAGGGCGCTGTCGTATTCCGGTTCTTTGATGTAGGGCTTGTTTCCTTTGTGCAGCATGGTAGCGCCGCTGACGCCGAAATTGCGGACGTCATAGCCGGCGCCGAGCAATTGACCAAGGCGCACGGGATAGGAGTCGGCCTCGCGATTGGTCAACCACGAGCCGTAGGTAATACTATCGCCAACACAGGCGACGCGAATAGGCTGGGCCGACGGGTCGGCCAGGAGCGGAAGGGCGCTTAAAATGGCCAGGCTAAAAAGGAGACGGAGCAGCAGGGTGCGCCGGGTAATGGGGGCGGTTATTTTCATATTAAAAATTCATGGCACGATATGTCGTCACAATCTGCCACGTGGCGTAATTGGGGTCGAATTTTTTCATGGCGGCAATCATGTGCTGGACAAGGACGTTTTCGATGATGTTGTTTTGGCCGGGCCAGATTTTGAACAGGACGCGAACATAGTGCCAATTGCCGGGGGTGGTTTGGACTTTGCCAAAGGCCGGCTCGGTCAAAATAAGGGCGCTGAACTGAGCCTGGACGCCTTTGGCGACGTTATGGATAGATTCCAGGACGACGCTTTGTTCCACCTTATCAGGAATCTCGATATCCACATAGGCCAGGATGCCGCCATGGGGAAAGCGGCTGACGTTGGCGATAGTGCGGTTGGGGACGGAAATTTCCTGGTTATAAAAATTAATCACTTTGACAAAGCGCAGGCCGATGCGCTCGACGCGGCCGATGACGCCGTTCATCAGGTCCACGGTGTCGCCGACTTCCATCGCGTCGGAAAGGATGAG
>JASHZU010000030.1 GCA_030042375.1 Verrucomicrobiia bacterium | reverse complement strand
ACCTTTCACTCTGGCAGAGCATCACCGGACGATTTCGCGTCGATTTGTTTTGCGGTTTATGGCTGGCCGGCAGTGAGAGTGGCATGGCCCTTTCACCGCGATCATTAGCAGCGCTCGGGGAGCGAGGTATTGAATTGGCTTTGTGTATTTACGGAGACCATGAAGATGAAACGAGCCTAACACCATAATTCGGCTGCTTTTCTTTCAACCCCCCATCTCCGTTTCGCCATTCAGGGGCCTAATAAATAACACTAAAGAGCTATTTGACGGGGCGCACAGTTGGTATATGTTGCAGCAAGAGGGGCTAACCCAAGGCAGCCCCTCACACATGAAAACCCGCAGCAGTGGATGCTGTGGGACTCAACTGAACAACAATGGAGGTTATTAGCATTATGAAGACAAAATCGAACTTATTAATCACTGCAATCACCGCGCTGGCTACTCTTGCCATTGCTACCGGCTGTACCACGACCGATAAGAAATCAAGTGACCTGTCGGCTCACGTCCAAACGGCAAAAGCGGATTTCCTGAGGGACGATGATACTCTGGGGCCGGTCCTTGATAGTGCCAGTGGCTATGCGGTTTTCCCGGATGTCGGCTCGGGAGCGGCATTCATCGGGGCTGCCGCGGGTAGAGGCGAACTCTTCGAAAAGGGCAACCCCAATCCTGTGGGCAATGCCGCGCTGAACCAGGTATCGGTCGGAGCCCAGGCCGGCGGCCAGGTTTATTCCGAGCTTGTCATTTTTCAGGACCAGGCCACTTTAGATAACTTCAAAAAAGGCGATTATGAATTCGACGCCCAGATGACGGCGGTAGCAGCGGCAGAAGGTGTCTCCGCCAATGCCAAATATGAGCAAGGTGTGATCGTGTTGACCCTGGCCCAGGGCGGTTTAATGTATCAAGCCAGCATCGGCGGCCAGAAGTTTGATTACACGGCGTACTAAGCCGGCCCCGTCAAACGAATTTAAGGTATTGTAGAACTATATCATCTGCCTTCCTCTCGTAAAATGTGCAGATGAGGATTGAAGAGTTCTGGTCGAGTCAGCGCACTTGCGCTTTGGATTGCGGTCCCGCCCTGTGCGGGACCGCTTTCTCGCGTCTATCGGGAACATGGTAGGGATGCGCAGCAGCGCGTCCGTTCCTATTCTCCGAAGCTCCGTTGGAGCGAAGGAGGATGTGCGTTTCTATGGCAAGCAGGACCGAGACAAAACGAATACAAAGCGAACAAGCCGATTTTTAACCTCAGTTAACCAAAAAAAGAAATCAGAGGCTGCCCCTGCCTTCGCATCCTTCACGTCCCTCGCGAGACATCTTTTCTGCCATTACCCCGCAGAAACAACGCAAAAAAGCCCAATAAACCCGCAATTTGCCGTACTTGACAGGGCCGGATTCGAACTTATAGTTCTTCCATCATTTATGCAGACAGAAATTGCGGGCGGTGAGGAGCCGCCATCAGGTCACGGACTTCAAACATTAAAGGAATTTAAATCCGCCGGCCGGGGTTTTTGGCACGACGTTTCCGACCAGGATTGGAACGACTGGCGCTGGCAGCTTAAACACCGCATCACTACCGTCGAGCAATTGCAAAAGTTTTTGCCGACGCTGACGCCCGAGGAATACGCCGGCGCGAAGCTCGCCAACCACAAATTGGCCCTGGCCATCACGCCGTACTTTTTCAATTTGATCGACCCGGCGGACGAGAACTGTCCTATCCGCCTGCAGGTCGTTCCCAAGGAAGCCGAGACGCACACCGCGCCGTGGGAGATGAGCGACCCGTGCGGCGAAGATTCGCATTCGCCCGTGCCCGGACTGGTGCATCGTTATCCCGACCGCGTGCTGTTTTTGGTGACCGACCGGTGCGCGAGCTATTGCCGGTATTGCACGCGCTCGCGCCTGGTGAGCAACGCCAGCGGCTACGATTTCCATCCGGAATTTGACAAGCAAATCGCCTACATCGCGTCGCATCCGGAAATTCGCGACGTGCTCTTGAGCGGTGGCGACCCGCTCTTGTTCAGCGACGAGAAGCTGGAATTTCTTTTGAGTAAATTGCGCGCGATTCCGCACGTGGAATTTTTGCGCATCGGCACGCGCATCCCCATCTTTTTGCCGCAGCGCATTACGCCGGAATTGTGCGCCATGCTGAAACAGTTTCATCCGCTCTTCATGAGCATTCACACGAACCACCCGCGTGAATTGACCACGGAAGCGCGCGCGGCGATTGGCCGGCTGGCGGACGCGGGCATCCCGCTGGGCAACCAAAGCGTGCTGCTCAAAAATGTGAACGACGATGTTACGGTAATGAAGTCGCTCGTACAGAAATTGCTCATGTGCCGCGTGAAGCCATATTACCTCTACCAATGCGATTTGATTTCCGGCTCGGCGCACTTGCGCGCGAGCGTGTCCAAGGGCCTGGAAATCATGGAACAATTGCGCGGCCACACGACTGGTTACGCCGTGCCGCAGTACGTGATTGATGCGCCGGGCGGCGGCGGCAAAGTGCCGGTGAATCCGGAATATGTCCTGTGCCGGAACGCCGGGCGGGTGCTGATCCGCAATTACGAAGGCAAGATTTTCGAGTACCCGGAAAATTCCGACGGCACGCCGCGCAACAAACCAGCCAGGTGCATTGAAGAGCCGGAGCTGTGCAGGTGCGAGGGCTGACCTCGCCTAAGAAATCTCCAACCTATCCGGGCGCGAAGTTTTTCTTCGTGCCCTCATATTCTAATTGTTAAATTTCGTCATGCGCGAAACTGCCAAAGACAAAATCGCCCGTGCAAAAAAAATCATCGCCGGACTGGAGAAGACCTATCCGGACGCGCATTGCGAACTGGTGCATCAAAACCCGTTGGAGTTGTTGATTGCTACCATCCTGTCGGCCCAATGCACGGACAAGCGGGTGAACATCGTCACGGAAATTTTGTTCAAGAAATATCGCTTGGCGGAGGATTTCGCGAATGCAAACATTTCGGAACTGGAAAATGATGTTCGCACGACGGGCTTTTATAAGAACAAGACGCGCAATATCAAAGCCGCGTGTAAAGACATCGTAGAAAAGCATGGCGGCAAAGTGCCGCAAACGATGGAGGAATTGCTGGAGCTTGGCGGTGTGGGACGTAAAACAGCCAACGTCGTTTTGGGAAACGCCTTTGATATCAATGTGGGCGTGGTGGTGGATACCCACGTGGCGCGGCTATCGCACCGGTTTGCTTTCACACGGCATCACGCGCCGGAAAAAATCGAAACGGATTTGATGGAATTGGTGCCGCAAAAGCAATGGACGCTCTTCAGTCATTTGTTGATTTGGCATGGCCGCCGGCGCTGTTTCGCGCGCAAGCCCGATTGCGCAAATTGCGAAGTGCTGAAATGGTGTCCGCGCATCGGCGTGAAGGAAGCCTTGCCTCGGGGGCAGGAAGGTTGAATGAACTGGCTTCTGCTCAACTCCGGTAAAGGTGGGGCGGCGTTCAACATGGCGCTGGATGAAGCGCTGCTGGAAGCCATGTCGCGCTTGCAAACGCCGGTATTGCGTTTCTACGGCTGGATGGAGCCGGCGGCGACGTTTGGCTATTTCCAGAAATTTTCCGAGGTGGAGCGTGCAACGCTGCTGCGTCCGCTGATACGCCGGCCCACCGGTGGCGGCATTGTGCCGCACGATTCAGATTGGACCTACAGCTTTGCCGTACCTCCGGGCCATGAATGGCATGGGTTGGCGGCGATTGACAGTTACCGGCGTATTCACGAATGGATCCAGCACGCATTTGGGGCGATGAATGTTGAGACGGAATTGGCCCCGGCGAAAAAATCGGCGGGCAGCAACCCGGATGGCCCGGGACAATGTTTTACAGGGCACGAAAAGTTCGACCTGCTCTGGCACGGCAAAAAAGTCGCCGGCGCTGCGCAACGGCGAAACAAACAGGGGTTGCTGATTCAGGGCTCCGTCCAGCCACCGCCGGTTTCCCCAGCGCGCGGGCATGCCCGCGGGGATTGGGAGAAAGCGATGAGGGCCGCGGTATCGGAAATGTTTTCAATCAAATGGGATGATTTTCCTCCGGATGACGCTTTATTTGAGTGCGCAGCGGAATTGGCTCGACAGAAGTATTCACAAACCTGCTATAATCAAAAATGCTGATTGCTTGGACTCTAAATGTTTCCGCAATGTCACGCACGACGCTGTTTTTTAGGATAAAGTAATCCGCTGCTGAACAAGCCGCCAATTTGTCATCATGAAGAGAACCCTGTTTTCAAAA
>JASHZU010000234.1 GCA_030042375.1 Verrucomicrobiia bacterium | reverse complement strand
GCGGACATATTACTCCAAGATCCAATTCGTTTGCCTCCAACGCCGTGAGGATTTCTGTGCTCGATTCATACGAAACATTATATCTGACATTTGACTGTTGCCGAAGATTTGCGTGAAAGAACCCCGGCAAATGGGCGAGACTCACTGAACGCGAGACTCCCACACGGACTTCTTTTTTCGCGTTGGCGAAATCTTCTTTGAGCCGACGCAGGGATGAGTCGACATCACCTAATAGCCGATGCGATTCCTGGAAAAGAAATTCACCGGCTTTGGTCAAGCTGACAGTTCTTGTCGTCCGCTCCAACAGGTCAACGCCGAGGCTGTTTTCAATTCCCTGGATTTGCCGAGTAATGGCGCTTTGGGTTAATCCCGCGGCTTCTGCCGCCTTCGTAAAGCTATGGTGCTTTACCACCAGATTGAAAAGTGACAGCTCGTAGAGATCAAACGGTGAAGTTTGAAGGAAGTCATTCATAAATAACATTAATCTATTACACTAATGAATTTCTATCAATTATTATTTTGTGAGATGTTTCTCGCGAAAAGGAAAATTATGGCAGACAAAAATTCAAAGAATCCGGAAAATATTGCAGGGCGCTTTTATGTGGATAATACCTGTATTGATTGTGACCTCTGTCGCAACATCGCGCCGAAATTTTTTAAACGGCAGGATGAGGGCGGTTATTCCTACGTTTATCGCCAACCCCAAACGCCTGAAGAACTTGCTCAGGCCGAAGAGGCCAGAACATCGTGTCCTACAGAAACAATCGGTAATGATGGGGATGACTGAAAGGCTACCTTCCCCAAAGGGCACTGGAATACTGGGTGAATCCTCCTATATTCGCATTGTTGCCGTCTGACATTGAGTCGTGCGAGCCATTACAAATTGGAAGAAGTATGAACTATCAAAAAAGCGGCGGTGCGCAACAAAAGGTGCTCATCGTGGATGACGATCAGGCCATCGTCCAAACGATTGCTGAAAAACTCAACTGTGCCGGTTTCAAAACCCTGGAGGCTTTGGACGGTGTGAAAGCAATTGCCCTGGTCCGCCAGGAAAAGCCGGATCTGATTGTGTTGGATCTTAACTTTCCGCCGGACGTTAACGGAGTGATCCTGGATGGGTATGATATTATGGACGGGCTGCGGCGCATAAAAGAATCGAGGACAACTCCCATTATTACCATGACTGACGTTCCTGATAGCCTGGACATGGACCGCAATCTGGACTCCGGCGCGGTGGGTTTTTTATATAAGCCGCTGGATTATAATAGACTTCTCAGGCTTGTCTGCGGCGCGGTGGGAACCACCGTCAGAATGGCGGCATAATCTTTACGCCGCCTCGGCGTCCTGTTTCTTTCGTACAATCGGCTTGCTGTCACCGCGCACGACGGCGGCGGTGATTTTCACATGCACGATGTCAGCCACTTCCGGCACATCGAACATCAAATCCAGCATGAGCTTTTCAATCAGCCCGCGCAATGCGCGCGCGCCGGTGCCTTTCTTCAATGCCTGCGTGGACAATTCATGCAGCGCATCCGGCGTGAATTCCAGGTCCACGCCTTCCATCGCCATCAGCTTGGCGAACTGCTTGGTCAGCGCGTTCTTGGGCTCTGTCAAAATTGAAATCAATTGCGGCTCGGTCAATTCAGCCAGCGTGGTCACAATGGGCAGGCGCCCGATGAATTCAGGAATGAACCCAAAGTTCAGCAAATCTTCCGGCTCGGCGTACTGGAGAATTTCCGAACGCTCGACGGCAGCGTTTTTGCGCGCTTCATCCACCGCGCCAAAACCCATAACATTTTTGCCCAAGCGGCGCTGGATAACGCGCTCGAGTCCCACGAACGCGCCGCCGCAAATAAACAGGATATTCGTCGTATCCACGCGGATGTATTCCTGTTGTGGATGCTTGCGGCCGCCTTGCGGTGGCACATTGCAGACCGTGCCTTCAAGAATTTTCAGCAAGGCCTGTTGCACGCCTTCGCCACTCACGTCGCGCGTGATGGATGGGCCCTCGGCCTTGCGCGCAATCTTGTCAATCTCATCAATGTAAACAATCCCGCGCTGCGCGCGTTTCACATCGTAGTCGGCATTTTGCAGGAGGCGCAAAACGATGTTCTCGACGTCTTCGCCCACATAACCGGCCTCGGTCAGTGTCGTCGCGTCGGCAATGGCGAAGGGAACGTCGAGGATTTTCGCCAGCGTGCGGGCGAGCAAGGTCTTGCCGGAGCCCGTCGGGCCAATCATCAAAATATTACTCTTCTCGATTTCCACGTCCCCGTGGCGCGCGGCAGCGCTGTGCGAGGCGCGATAAGCTTCGTCTTCCGACGTCGCTTCGGGCTGGATGCGTTTGAAATGGTTATGGACCGCCACGGCAAGGGTCTTCTTGGCCTGTTCCTGGCCGACGCAATACAAATCCAGTTGCCGTTTAATTTCGGCAGGCTTGGGCACGGAAAATTTCGGCTGCCGCTTTTGGCTTTGCACCTGCAGTTCGCGGTCGAGGACGTTCTTGCAAAGAATGATGCAGTTATCGCAGATATAAACTCCGGGGCCGGAGATGAGCTTGCGAACTTCTGCGTGTGACTTGCCGCAGAAACTGCACATCGTAATATTGTTCGGTCTGGCCATGTAAAAGACTTCAAAAGCGGAACTATAAATCGCCCGTTTTCAGTTGTAAAAGATTTTACACCAATTCCGCGCTTTTTCCAGCGCAGGTTATGTGTCTTCGAATCTTTCTTTTCAGTTGCATCTTTCATGCCATTTCCGCTAATATGTTTGAGTTGATGAAAGCTTTATTCCTGATGGCGGGCCTCGTATTTACGGCATTTCTGGCCCAGGCACAAGTCAGTGTCAGTGTGACTACCGACCAGCAACAGTTTTTACCGGGCGAAGCTGTCCCGGTCTATGTCCATATTGAAAACCATTCGGGCCAGACCCTTCATTTGGGCGCCCAGGCCGGCTGGGTGTCATTTATCGTCGAATCCCAGGACGGCCCGGTGGTCGTCAAAAAATCCGATCCGCCGGTCGTTGGTGCGTTTGATTTAGGCTCTTCGGAAGTGGCTACCAAATGCGTGAATATTGGGCCCTATTTTGACCTGACGCGCAATGGTCAATACAAAGTCATGGCCACCGTCCATATCCCGGATTGGAATGTCGACATTTCCAGCGGCGAACTCGAATTTAATGTCATCGACGGCGCGCAGTTGTGGTCGCAGGATTTTGGCGTGCCCCAGACCAACGGGCTGCCCGATGTCCGCAAATACACGCTCATCGAGGCGAATTATTTGCATGACGAATTGCGCCTCTACGTCCAGGTGAGTGATGAATCCAACGGCAGTGTCGTGCAGGTGCAGGCCATCGGCCCGATGATTTCCTTCGGCGAGCCCGAGGCGCAGCTTGACCCCGTCAGCGATTTGCACGTCCTTTACCAAAACGGCGCTTCGACATTCACATACGCTGTGATTAATCCTCAGGGCGACATTGTCCAGCAGGACAAATATGATTACGTGAGCACCCGCCCTCGCCTGCATCTGGGTGACGATGGCAGCATTTCCGTTCTTGGCGGCGTGAAGCGTGTCAGTTTGCCTCCTGTCGAGCCGCCGGCCGTGCTGCCGCATTGAATCGGTATTGTTAACTGTTGCTGACTGGCTATTCTTTAGTTAAATTTTTCCCATGTTGCAAACGGCATTCGACACGGAGCCGTCTCTCGGAACGAAATCAGAGCGCGACATCTATTTGTCTGCATTTCGCTTCATGTTGCTGGCGCGCATGCTCGACGATAAATTCGCCGCGCTGTACCGTGCCGGAAAAATCCACGGCGGTGTTTTTCTGGGCCGCGGGCAGGAAGCCCTGAGCGCAGCGCTGGGAACCTCGCTCCAGAAAGGGGATGTTTTTGCGCCGCTCATCCGCGATGCGGCAGGAAGGCTTGCCTTTGGCGAGACCGTGCTGGATTCGGTGCGGACCTATCTGGGCTCGCCGCTCGGCCCGATGCGCGGGCGCGATGGCAATGTCCACCGCGGTTCACCTTCTGACGGGCTGCTTCCTATGATTAGCCATTTGGGCGCGATGATTTCAGTTGTGAACGGGATTTTGTTTGCGCGCCGGATGCAAAAGAAATTCGGGTCCGTCGGCGCGGCCTGCATTGGCGATGGCGCGACATCCACCGGTTCCTTTCACGAAGCCATGAACCAGGCCGCCGTTGAAAAATTGCCGCTCATTTTAGTCATTGCGGATAACCAATACGCTTACTCCACGCCCACGTCCCGCCAGTTCGCTTGCGACAGCCTGGCTGAGAAAGCGGCAGGATATGGCGTCGAACTCCACACGGTTGACGGCACGGATTTTCCTGCGTGCATGACTGTGATGCAGCAGGCGGTTTCCCGCGCGCGCAACGGCGGCGGCCCGCAAATGGTTGTGGCCGATCTCCTCCGCCTTTGTGGCCACGGCGAACATGACCCGTCCGATTACGTGGACCCGAAACTGAAAAGCTCCCCGCTCGGGCGCGATTGCCTGAAAGTGGCCGAGGAATTTTTATTGCGGCAGAAGTGGATTAACGCTTCGCAGATCGCCGGGATGCGCGAGGAAATTGTCCACGAAATTGAAACGGCGGTTGCCCAGGTCCAGCGCGAGCCCGCGCCCGACCCCTTCACTGAGGAATGGCGCGCCCTTTCCTCCGAAAATTTGCGGGAGGGAGGCAAGCCTTAGGCCGTTCGCCCCTGATTTACTGTGAGCCTTACCTATCTCGAAGCCATCCGCGAAGCCCAGGCACGCGCCTTGCGCGATGACCCGCGCGTGTTCATTTATGGGCAGGACGTGGGTGCGTTTGGCGGCGCCTTCAAAGCCACGAAAAATCTGGCTGTAGAATTTCCCGGGCGCGTCCTGGATTCGCCCATCTCTGAAGACGCCATGGTGGGCATGGCCGTCGGCGCGGCGATTGAAGGAATGCGGCCAATCAT
>JASHZU010000233.1 GCA_030042375.1 Verrucomicrobiia bacterium | reverse complement strand
GACCAATGGTAACAGTCGGGGCAGCTTCCGGGTTAAAATTAACGTCATCCCAATCTTCACCGACCGGGTTGCCGTTGCCAGGCCCAATGTAGTAGGCAATTGTGTAGCTCAAGCCGTTCCACAGGAGAACGTCGTCACCTGATTGGAGAGGCAGGTTGATATTCGTGTCTTCGAGATTATCCGCGATGGGGACGGCTGAACCGACTGCATAGCTGCCGCCAGCCGTGGGGAACGAAATCTCATTGCTCAAGACACAGGAGCCGGTCCATGTATTCGTTTCAACAGAACCTGAAGTTGTTTGATAAAAGAAGCCCTGTCCGGGAGTCACCACCGGTGAAGCTTCGGGGTTAAAATTGACGTCATCCCAATCCTCACCCACAGGGTTGCCGTTGCCAGGCCCAATGTAGTAGGCGATATTATAGCTTAAGCCGTTCCAGATGAGCACGTCATCGCCGGACTGCAATGCACTACCCATCAGATTTTCAATCGAGTTCGTCGATTGAAACAAGGGAGGTGAAACAAAATAACTGCCACCTGCTGTCTGGAATGTTTGATTCACATAACCGACGATGTTTTGGGAGTAAACTGTTTGCGCCTGGGAAGAGGTGACGGCTGCGGCAAGCGCGGCGGCAGCAATCAATAGTGTTGTTGTTCTCATTTTTTTTGATTGTTGTTGTTGTTTCTGTACTATCCTGTGTGTGCGGTCAATTTCGCAGAAAGACCAGCCTGTGTCAATACAATTTTTAACTTTTTTTGAACGTTTTTGACTCCATTAAAAGTGTTTATTTGTTAGGATTTACAGGCATTTCCCACCAATGTCCCAAATGTGCCATGGCCGGTCCAGTGGAAAAATCAATGGTTTTTTCCAAAAAGTGGACACTTTTTTGGCTATTTTTGCGCAAGGAGCAGATTTTGCCACAGAGTTTTAGCCACAGAGTCACAGAGGGGCACAGAGATGATCCTGAAAAAGCGGGACCGCAGGACAAGACACTTGCATAATCGACAGAAGTTCCACCGGGCCGGAGGCCCGGTTCTACAGCAGGCAAGGATGCCTGCCGCCACCAACACCGAGGCTTCCATCGTAGCTGAAGCTATGACGGACAAGTCGGCAAGCCGAGAAAGAGCTATGGAGGACGGGTCCGCCTTTGCCACGTATGGAAAGATTGATTATTCGAGGTTAATTCTTCATTTTGAATCGAAATCGTGCAGTTAAGAATATCCATCTGCCTGTTGCTGGCAGGCATTACCCTGGCAATTTACTGGCCGGCGGGGCATTTCGATGCGGTTTATATTGACGATCCTTTGTTCGTCATGAGCACCGAAGTGGCCGAGGGGCTGAATTGGCATGGGCTGGCCTGGGCGATGACGGGGGTGGTGGCTTCAAACTGGCATCCCATCACGACGCTGTCGTTCCTCATTACACGCAGTTTTTGGGGATATAATCCGGGGGCAGAGCATTTGGTAAACATCTTCTTTCATGCGGCGAACGCGGCCCTGCTATTCCTGATGCTGTTTCGATTGACCGCAGCCACCTGGCGCAGCGCCATCGTAGCGGGGATTTTTGCCTGGCACCCGTTGCGGGTGGAATCGGTGGCGTGGATCGCCGAGCGGAAGGATGTGTTCTTCATGTTCTTCATGCTGCTGTCATTGTACTGCTATGCGGGATATGCCAAAGCGAAAACAGAGGGCACAGCAGCAGGGCGTTCGCCCCGGCGGAATTACATTCTCGCGCTATTGTTTTTCGTATTGAGCCTGTTGAGCAAGGCGACGGTGGTGACGTTGCCCTTTTTGCTGTTGCTGCTGGATTTCTGGCCGTTGCAACGGTTGAATCGCGCAACCCTGCGGGCGTTGCTGGTGGAAAAAATCCCTTTCTTTATCCTGATGGTCGTTTTCTGCGGGCTGACATTTTGGGTTCACGAAGCGCATGCGGATGTGAGGACACTCCAGAACCTTAGCGTGGCCAACCGCATGGGCAACGTCATCCTGAGTTACATTAATTATCTGGGCAAATTGGTTTGGCCATCCGATCTGGCAGTGGTTTATCCTTTTCCCGAAAGTTTTGACAATGTTGAGGTAATACTGGCGGCGCTGTTGTTGTTGGCGGTTTCAGCGCTGTGCATCCTGGAGCGTTCTCGCCGTCCTTATCTGGCCGTGGGCTGGTTTTGGTATCTGGGGACGATGGTGCCGGTCATTGGCCTGGTGCAAATCGGCTGGCAAAGCATGGCGGACCGCCATACGTACCTGACAATGATTGGACCGGTCATGGCGATAACGTGGCTGGTTTCCGAATGGGCGGCAAGCCGCGCGGTTTTTAAATATTTGGCGGGCCTGGCAGCGGCGGCCGTCCTGGGGGCCTGCATCCTTTTAACGCGCACGCAACTGGCGTACTGGAAGGACACGGTTACTCTTTTCGAGCGAACGGTTGCGGTAACGGGGGACAATTTCCTGGCGCAAATGGACCTGGCCACCGGGCTGGAAATGCAAAAAAACTTCCGCGAAGCAGCGGTCCATTATCGAATGGCACTGGCGATCGCGCCATTTGAAAACATGATCCATTATCAATTGGGAGCATGTTTGGGCATGGCTGGCTATACGCGAGCGGGATTGGAGGAGTATCAAATGGCTGCGGAAGACGGAGGATGGAGGCCCGATGATTACACCCAGAACATGGCGCTGGCGAATGCGTTGACCCTGCTGGGGCATCCGGATGAGGCGGTGCCATTCCTGGAAGCGGCTTTGAGCGAGAAACCGGATTCGGTCAACGCGTTGAATGATTTGGCATGGGACCTGGCCACTAATCCGGATGAAAATATCCGCAACGGCGCACGGGCCGTGCAATTGGCCGAACGGGCGTGCGAACTGACGGATTACAAGCAAACGATTGTGATGGGAACGCTGGCGGCGGCATATGCGGAGGCCGGGCGGTTTGACGATGCCGTGGCCATGGCCCAAAAGGCAATTGCGAATGCACAGCAGAATGGGGAAACAATACTGGCCAAAAAAAACCAGGAGCTTTTGCAACTTTACAAGGCACACCAGGCGTATCATGAAGCGCCGGGAAGCAACTGATTTAAGGGGAAAACTTGGCAGAGGATAATGAGTAAATTTTCGCAACTAAATCACCGGATTGGTGTTTGAAATTGAGGCTGAAAAGCTATACCATAAGTTAAGTGATGAAGCGCAGCGGAACATTTTTGATTTGCCTTGCGTGCGTTATGGCATTGTGTGCCATGGCGCGCGCGGACAGTGGTGCGCCCGTCCCAGACGCGCCCGGGATGGCCGGCCCACCCAGCCTCAGCCCGGAGGCAATCCAGAAAAGAAAAGAAATCCTGGAGAAAATTCGTCAACAGAGGCTTCATCTTCAGGGGCTTCAAGGAAAAAACCCGTCCCTTAGCACCTTCCCACATCATGGCCTTGCTGTTCCACAGGGGGAACCGGGTGTCCCGCCGCGGGGCGCAGTTCCGCAGTTAAATGATGCTCCGACGGCTGGCGCATCGAGCGGTTATACCCCATCAGACACATCGGAACCGAACAATCCTTATGCGTCCATCGTGGCGCGGAATGTTTTTGGGTTAAACCCGATCCAAGTGGCGCAACCGGATCAAGACAGCGGCCCGCCGCCGCCGAAGATTACATTGACGGGAATCACGACGATTTTGGGGCCGGCCGAGGCCTTGTACAAAGTGGCCGGCGTGGTGAGAGACAATAAGCCGCCGCAGGATGAATCGTACATGTTGACGGAGGGCGAGGGACAGGACGACGTGGACGTGGTGCATATTGACGTGAATAAGGGGCTCGTGACGTTTAATAATCACGGGGTGACGCAGGAAATCCCGTTGCAGGCAGGAACAGCCTCGGGCGGGGGTTCGGAAGGAGGAGGCCCACCACCGCCGAATAATCCGTTTATGCGAAGGTTCGGAGGGCCGAACCCGGCCAACATGCCCCCGGCGCTTCGGGCGCGTTTTATGCAACGCTTTGGGAATAATGGGAACAACCCGAATGGCAACAATAATAATTTCAATCCTGCCGGTCAATTTAACGGCAGCTATAACAACAATAATAATAACAATACTTTAAACAATAATAACGGTTTTACTTCCAATCCGAGTGGGCTTTCGGGAGATGACATCAATGCACTCATCTCGGCACAGAAGGCGGCGATGCAGAACGATGGGGATCCAAATGCACCGTTAATGCCCAACACACCAGAGGACAACAACGCCGGAGTGAAGCCGGATCCCAGCGAGACAGGCGGTTCCGGCGATAACGAGGCATCACGGTAGTCTTTTTATTCCGTAGTCCTCGGGTCTTTGCATCGGCGGCTACTGAAGTGTCACCACAATTTTAAGGGAGTCTTCCGTGGGATGAGAGGCCAAGGCGATGGCATTGGCGGTTTTTTCCAAAGGAAAGCGGTGCGTGATGAGTTTGCGCATATCGAACTGGCGCGAGAAGATGAGACGCGCGACTTCATCCTGGATAGTGAAATCGGCTGAGTAGCTGCCAATGAGGTCTTTTTCGTCCAGGCAAACGGAGGCAAGATCCAATGGAAAATAATCGGAGGAAGGATTTCCCTTGCCTTGGCCGGGTTTTGCGGCGCGTTTGGTGTGGGCAAAGAGCAGGACCTGTCCGCCGCCGCGAATGAACTCGAGCGATTGGCGGACGGCATCGTCGGACGGGACGGCAATGATGGCGGCGTCGAGAAAACCGGTGCGGCTCGCAGGAACGGCTGCCGAGCGGGGCAGACTGCCCACCCCGCTATTGGGTTTGCTCAAATTAATGGTCCACCTGGCACCGAATTTTTTGGCGAGCGCAAGGCGCGAATCGAGCAGGTCGGTGGCGAGGACGTTGACGCCGCGAAGTTTTAAAAGTTTGGTGAACATGAGACCGATAGGCCCCTGCCCCGCCACAAGCACGCGGTCACCGCGAAGAATGTTGAGGCGATTAACGGCTTTGAGCACGGTGTTGAGCGGCTCAAGCATGGCGGCTTCTTCGAAGCTATTTTTGGCGGGAATTTTCACGACACCCGGCAGGACGAAGGGCATCACGCGGACGTATTCGGCGTAACCGCCGCCGGCCGGCTCAAACCCGGCGGTGATGCCGGTGCGCTTGTAGGTGAGGCATTGGGCAAAGGCGCGATGCCGGCAGTAATGGCACTTCATGCATGGGATGTGATGGTGCAGGCCCA
>JASHZU010000232.1 GCA_030042375.1 Verrucomicrobiia bacterium | reverse complement strand
CCCAGTCGATCAATCACTGTCGCCACCTTTGGCGCTTCGCGGAAGAGCGACCGGATCTCCTTTTGCGTCCGGCCCAGTGCGAAATGTTCCAGCGCGCCGGACAGCGAAAAGAGAAACAACAACGTCGCGCCTTCCGCCCATGCCCCAATGCACGCCGCGCCCACCGCCACGGCAATCATCAGGAAGTGGACATCTATCATCCGCTCCCGCAGCCGCTCCCAGATCTCTTCAAGCTGATAAAAACTCCCGGCCACATACGCCGCTGCGTAAAAAATGATTTTGAACGGCGCGGGTGAAAATGCCCCGGCCAGGGCGAAGATGCCGCACAAAACCGCCGCGACCATCTGTGCTTTCCATTCATTGATGTGCTCGTCGATGTGTTCCGCGTCCTCGAGAAATTCCACGTCGCGCGGAACCACTCGCGGCAGCGGCAAATCCCGCCAGCGCCAGAGCATCGGCGCGGTCGGGCACGTCGCGCGCGCAATCGTCGTGCTGCCCCCCTGCCGCCGGATGATAATGTTCCGGCGCTCTTCGATCGATAGCGGCATATCGCAGACGTCGCAATTGCTGCCGCCTTCGAGCAGCGTGCACGTGCGGCCTTCCCGCGTCGCCTGGATTTTTTCAGTCAGGCGTTGCGTCAGAGTTTCCATCCCGCCTTGCGGCACACGTCCCAGCGTCGCCACCGAAATCTTTTCATGCGCCGGATCAATTGTCACCGCTTCCAGCCCCGGCTCCCGGGCCAGCGTGTCCACGACCGAACGCGCCAGGCACGTTTCGCCGGGCGCAATGTGTTTTTCGGCCGCTTTCATTCTCCTTATTTTTTACCATATAAGACAAGCAGGCGCGATGGAAAAGCAGGCATGCCCTTCCCTCTGCGTCTCCGCAGTAAAAACCGGCCCTAGTGCACGTGAAAAACGTGGAAGACCAGCATGAATGCGGCGGCGAAGAACATGGCCCCTAAAAAAATGCAGGCCGGCAGGGTCAGCACCCAGGCCAGAACGATATTGCGCAGCGTCGCTTGTTGCAGGCCGGAGCGATTGGCCGCCATGGACCCCGCAATGCCAGACGAAAGCACGTGGGTAGTGCTCACTGGAAGGCCATACCGCGAAGCCAGGCCGACGGTCAGCATGGCAATCGTTTCAGCACAAGCGCCCTGCCCATAAGTCAGATGGGCCTTGCCGATTTTCTCGCCGATGGTCACGACCACGCGTTTCCAGCCAATCATCGTGCCCAGGCCCAGCGCCAGCGCCACTACCAGCTTCACCCAAAACGGAATGAACTTGATGGTCTTATCCAGCGTGGCCTTGTATTTCGTCATCACTGCGTCCTGGTCAGCGGTGAATTTTTTCATCGCGCTCAGCTTGGCAATGGCGCCGGACGTCAAATAAATTTCTGCGCGCAAATCGACCCGTTCTCTTTCCGTCAATTCAGCCAGCGACTTGTGCTGCGCGAGCGTGTTGCCTATTTCCTGGTTCTTTTCCGTCAGCGCGGGGAAGACCTTATCAGTGAAAATGCCGTCAGTCTTGAGAAAGGCCTCAAGCGTATCCGTGGCAGTATCGGTGTCTACAGTCACATTGCCGGCATATTGTTGGATAATTGCCGCGGCGCGCTGGCAGGCAGCGCCGAATTGCGCATCAGAACCAGCCGCGATTGCCGGATTGACTGCGTAAATGCCCGGGATGATTCCGGCGAGGATCAGCATCATTAAGCCCAGCCCCTTTTGGCCGTCGTTGGAGCCGTGCGCATAGCTGACACCGGTGCAGGTGAGGCAGAGGATGCCGCGAATCCACCATGGCGGCGGATTGAATTCAACCGACTTATAAAGGTCCGGCCTCCGCACGAGGGCCTTGAGCAACAGGAAAAGCAGCGCCGTCCCGATGAAACCAATGAGCGGGGAAATCAACAGCGATAGCCCGATGTTCTCCGCCTGTTTCCAGTTCACTCCGCCCATAATGCTGCCGGTGTGCAACACCGAATTCATCAGGCCCACGCCCATGATCGCGCCAATCATCGAATGCGTGCTGGAAACCGGAATACCGCGATACCACGTGCCGACGTTCCAAAAAAGCGCCGAGAGCAGCAGCGAAAAAATCATCGAGAAACCAAGGGGCGAATCGACATCCGTGACCAGTTCCACCGGCAGCAAATTGATGATGGCAAATGCCACCGCTCCTGTGGAGAGCAGCACCCCGAGGAAATTGCAGATGCCCGACCAAATGACCGCCAGCCAGGGCGGCAGGCTGCGGGTATAAATGACCGTGGCCACGGCGTTGGCCGTGTCATGAAACCCGTTCACGCATTCAAACCCCAGCGCCATCGATAAGGCAAGAATGAGCGGGAGCAGCTCAGCCGCGTGCATTCGGAAATCATAGGTAATCGCCCGGCGCATAGCTAACTTCCCGATGTAACAATTCTGTAACAAAGCACCCCGCAAAAAAGAATCTCCCCGTCTTCTGGCCCAAAGTTTGTTTCATTTATTTATTGTAATCAGGGCGGCTTATATATATCACGTAGGCCGTTCGGGGTGGTTAAATCTCTAAAAAATTATGAATGCTAAGCTTCAAGCCCATTTTTCAATTTTTTTAAAAAAACACATTTTTCGACTGGCGTTGTTGGCGATAGGACTGGCGCTGCTCGCGGGATGCTGCTCCCCGGACGCGGCAAATCAAATCAAAAATTTTTCCAGCGCTGTGTCGTTGACCATGAGCAATACCGCATCAGCCTATGATCTGGTGGATAGGATATACATAGATAACCAAGTCAGCGATTTCGTGGCTACAGAGCCTGCAACAAATATTATCCGCATTGACCTAAACACATTCACAAACTTTTTTACGGACGACGAAATTAAAGCAAGGGTGGACATTCTCAATGGCTTGCAAACTTACGCGACCAGGCTGTCTGCACTCATGGGAAACTCGGTTACCAACCTGGACCAGGATA
>JASHZU010000231.1 GCA_030042375.1 Verrucomicrobiia bacterium | reverse complement strand
TAGCTGGCGCGCGCACGAGAGGCCGTAATGTCCGGGTGCCATTAACGACCAGAACGACAGAGACGGGAAACAGGAGCAAAATGATACCCGCCAGGGCATTGGGATAGACCATGGTGCCCATGACGCGGCCTTTGGCGAAACGCGCCAGGATCGCCGGGTTAACGATGTCGACGCCGTTGGTCGTGATAATGGTCTGGTCGCGTTTCATTTCCAGGACCGCTTCGGGCGGAAAATTCGTCCAGCCGGTGCGCTGGCCTTCCACGAGGAGCTTCTGGCTTTCGGGAAATTCGACGTGCTGATCAATGGCCTTGATCAGGCAAATGACAAACGCCGTTAAAATGCCGGCGAGCAAGAAATGAAGTGCGCGCGGGCTCCGGAAGAGAAAAGCACCAAGATAATAACAGGCCGCACAGCCAAAGAATTGCCAGAGCGTGGTCGTGGTGAGGGACGCGTCCACCGTTTGTGTGGCGGAGATCATCTGCCAGCCAAGCCAAAGCAATGGAAGAATGAAAAGCCATTGTTTATTTGGGCCGCTGCGCGAGGCATTATCTGATGAAGCAGCGCGTGGCGAAGTGAGGGCTAAAATTGCCCCGACAGCGGCCAGAGGGAAAAAAAGCCAATTCGCCCAATGGGTGGGCCATGGGTCTCCCCATAATTCGGAAAGGGAACCAGGCGGCAAAATTTTTTGGTCGAGGATGACGGGATTACCGAACTTCAAAACGGAAAGGCCGAGAAAGAGACCGAAGACGAGCGCGTAAATTTCGCGGGGGCCGGGTTGATTCGCGGACTTCATTGGCCGCAGTGTGTCTGGAGGCGGTCAAAAATGCAATTTCAGCAAACCGACTTCGAGGGCGAGGGCTTCCTGGACGTTGGTGTGCAGGATGCGCTGGGTCTCCTCGATGATCCGCAGATTCTCAAGGGCCTGATGCGGTGAAATCTTTTTGGCGACATTTTCCGTGCCGGAAATTTTGGGGAAGCTCAGAAGCTCTTTTCCGGCGGCCAGGGTGTGCAGCCAGACATCGCGCAACCAGCATTGGACGAGCAGAAGCAAATCCGTCCGGCGGCGGCGATATTCAGCCTCCACGGCCGCAGCCAGTTCTTCCTCCCATTTTTCACGCAAGTCCTTGTCCATCTCTTCATACTTTTGCAGGGGAGAACGAGCGGTAAGGGCTTCGTCCGTGTAAGCACGGATTTCGCCCAGCTTTTGCAGGATGAGGTCGGCGAGGCGATAACGGCCCAGCAACGTCTTTTGTTCAGCAGCCAGCGTGCTGAAAGTTTCCAGCCAGGCGGCTTCAGCAGAAGACAATTCGCGTTTGCCATCGCCAGAAAAATTGACGCGCAGGCAGCGGGAAATAATGGTCTCCAACAGGCGGGACGGCTCGGTGGAAAGCAAAATAAGAATGGATTTTTGCGGCGGTTCTTCGAGAGTTTTGAGAAAGGCGTTGGCAGCCTGGACGTTCAAGCGGTCAGCGGCAACGATGACGGCCACCTTGAATTGCGCTTCGGTGGGCTTGAGCTGGATTTCGCGCATGAGGTCGCGCATCTGCTCGACGGTGATTTGGCGGGATTTGGATTCTGGCCGCGCCCAATGAATATCGGCATGGGTATCGTTATCAATTTTGCGGCAGCTCAGGCATTCATCGCAGCAGTCCACGGCGACGCCGTTTTGTTTAACGGGATGCTGGCAGTTCAATGTTTTGGCCAGTGTGCGGGCGAGGGACTCGAGTTCTTCCACCTGGTCGCCGGAGAATAAATAAGCATGGCCAAGACGTCCGCGGGCGAGCGAGCGTTGCAGGAGTTGCACGCCTTGCTGCCTCGTAAAAAATTTAAAAGACATAATCCAAACCGTCCACTATGCCGCAACGATTTCCAGCACGGCTAATCTGCGACAAGGCCCAGTTTAGTTAATTTTTGCCCCTGGTTCCAAGTATATTGCGGCAACAGAAGCCGACTACGGATTCGGATTCATCAGCCGATAAAACTTGCTACCGGCATAAATCTTATTGGTCACTACGTATTGCGAGCCGGAAATGGATGGAGCGGGCATGGTGACCCAATTGGCCGGAGTATTTAGGCTGGTTGCGGATTGCAAAGAATAGCCCTGCACGTTCGTGGACCAGGAAACAACATATCCATTTTCGGCCATGCTGAAACCCAGCTCCGGCCATATCCGAAAAACAGTTCCTGCTCCCCCGGCGCCGCCGTCAGCGGTGGTTCCATAAATATTACCGTCGGTCCCGGAAACCAGTCCACCGTTCGGAAAGGCCCCGTTGGTTCCACCGAATGCGACACAGGTCACAATCGAATTTGTCCCGCCGCCCAGTGTTGCGCAAAAGACGGTCCCGTAATCGCCTGGACCGCCAAATTCAGTCGTTCCGTAAAAACTATTGCCGGAGCCGGGTAGTAGCGGGCCTTGCGGGACATAACCGTTGGTGTCGGAAAGGGAGATGATATTGGTGAGTACCCACCCATTTGTCGCAAACTCAAAAATCGTGCCATCTTCGTTCGAGCCTCCGTCGGAGGTTGTACCGTAGTAATTACCGTCACTTCCCATAACCAGGCCGGTCTCAGGTTCGCTTCCATTGTTGTAGGTGAAGGAAACAACGGTTGTTAAAACGTCGTTGGTGTTCATCATAAAAATGGTCCCGTCATCGTCGTCTCCACCCGCAGCCGTCGTGCCAAAGAAGCAGCCATTGGATGACTCCACCATAGGTCCTTCAGGAAAAGCACCGCTGTTACTGAAGTCATAATTGAACGAAGCCAGCACGTAAAAGAAGTTTGTGAGGCCCGGAACGATTTTGAAGATGGTGCCGTCATTGGCTGGGCCCCCCTGCGACGTCGTACCGTACAAATTACCATCATTACCCCTGATTAGGCCGCCGATGGGGTGAGAGCCGTTCGTGCCCCCAAAATTGACGAGGTTGGTGATCGTCCCATTTTCGTCAATTCTAAAAACAGCGCCATAATTGCTGGCGCCGTCGCCATAGGTCGTGCCGTAGAAAAAGTTGGTGAACGGTTCAGTAATATTGGTAACCCCATTCACGGTATTGGTAATTGGGCCAACTATATTGCTGGACTCAAGCAGGATGCCGCTGGGGTTGGCCAGGCTTGGGCTATTAAACGGCAGGAACGTTTGCAACTGCTGGTTAGGTGGGTTAGTTGTCACCCCAAACAAGGCCGCATTGCCCGCGCCCATGATGTATGTAGACGTGCCGTACAACACCCCATTGTCGGCGCGCATTAAGCCCGTTATCGGAAAGCCCGTGCCAGGGTTGAAAGATGCCAATGTCGTTAATTGACCGTCAGAAGTGAGCCGAAAAGCCGTGCCGGCATTAAATACTCCACCGGCGGAAGTCGTCCCGTACAAATTGCCATCGCTGCCCACTGCCAGCGCCGCCTGCGGGTTCGCGCCGTTAGCGTAATTGAACGAAACCACGGTGGTCATCGTTCCGCCCGGAGTCATCTTGAAAATAGTCCCATAGCCAAACGTCCCGCCGCCAAACGTAGTGCCATATAAATAGTCATTGGTTCCCCAAATAAGCCCTGCCTGCGGGTTGCTGCCATTAAGGCCATTAAAAGACACCAGCGTGGTCAGGCTGCCGTTGGTCTCCATCACAAAAACCGTTCCATTGCTGCTGGCGCCGCCGCCGGAAGTGGTGCCGTAAAAAACAGGCAAGTGCAATGAATTTGTGGCCTGCACCAACCCCCCGCAGGGGCTCGCCCCGTTCGCAAAGGTAAAAGAAGTCAGATTGGTTAGCACGCCCTTGGCGGTAACTTTAAACACCGTCCCATTATCACTCGTCCCGCCGAAAATGGTAGTTCCATAAAGATTCCCGTCGTTACCCAAGGCAAGAACCCCCTGCGGGTTGGCCCCATTGTAATAATTGAGAGTATATAGATGCTCGAATGCCCCGCTGGAAGTGATCTCGAAGACCGTGCCATAGGCATACTTGCCTATAAGACCGGCGGTATTGGTTCCACCATAATAGGTCGTTCCATAGAAATTTCCTTTGCCATCGGACACCAATCCTCCGTACGGATAGGCGCCATTGGTCCCATCAAATGAAACGAGCGTGGTCAATGTCCCATTGGTTGAGATGCTAAAAATGGTGCCTAAATTGTTGCTCCCCCCCTGGTAGGTTGTGCCATAAAAATTGGTGCTCCATGGCACAAGGGGCGCAACGGGATTGGCGCCATTGGTATACCCAAAGGAAACAAGGTCGTTCAGGGTGCCGTTGGTCGGGATAAGCTGGAACGCCATGCCATAACCACCATCGCCGCCGCCGTAAGCCGTACCATAAAGGTCCCCGTCACTGCCGCTCACCAACGCCGCCTCCGGGTTTCTTGGCCCGAGCTGAAAATAATAGACGGTCTCCAAGCCATAGCCGGAAGTCTGGATGAATAAAATAATCAGGGCAATCAATGCCACTCGAAGCCAGCTTCTCCCAATTGCAAAAAAGAGTGAAATTTTCATATTGGGTTCGATTGGAGGTTAAGTTATTAGGCCGCAAAAGGCCGCCTGCTGAATTTTATTTCATTGCACCTGGATCAATTGCTGGACCGGCAGATTTTGGGTGCTGACGGCCGTTTGCGTAAAGAGATAGGTTAGCAATGTAAAGACTTCGCGATCCCGGGTTGTACCGGACGGATCTCCGATAAAATAGTCCTGCGGGCTAAAGAAACTGGACAAACCAGTACCATCATCATAGGAGACATTCACCAATTTAGATGCAGGCCCACGTTCATCTCCTTGTTTTGTCATTCTCAACAACGGCCAAATCTTGATTGGAACTTCATTGGTTTGAACCACTATCGCATACGGCCCATCAGAACTTTCCAAGTATACAATGTAGCTGTTGGTAGTCGTATCGTATACCGCATTTAAAAAGTTTGTAATTTCTGAATCCGATGTTAGGTCTAAAATATTTGTTTCAACATACCAATTATTTGTATTTTCAAGAAATTTTCTAAAACGACCCTCCTCTTTTGCCGCAGTATACATTGCCGCTTCTACAGTGCGCATTTTTAACGTGTACTTGGAATTAATGGTAGTGATTAAATCCTGCAAGCTACTAGCGGCATTGGGTGTTGTAGAACCATTAGTGATATTTACAAAATCGCTGGTATTGACATAGGTTAATAAATTTTCGAACTTTGGAGAGCTAGCGGGAGTCTCATTTGGCAAATTTGGATAATTATTGGTACTTATAAAAAAGAGGTTGGTATTTTTAATAAATGAGTCGGCTTGCTGCGGAGCTTGCGAAATTGTCACCTGGTTATTATTGGTATCCCATTTCACCGTCAGATTTGCCTGGACTGCTGCAACTATCCCGGTCAAATTCGTTTCGTTCTTATTGGAGTATATAATATGCTCACCACCAGGATTTGGCCCTACGGTTAAATAGCTATGGTATTGCGCTTCCCTTAACCGCGTGCAAAAATCCAAAAATTTCGGGTATGTCGGATCTTCTGGACTATTTACATAATAATCATAATTGGTCACAACCGAGATGGCTATATTGGTTGTTATATTAGTGCCAATTGTGCAAGACAGATTGGTGACAACACCATATACGGGGGTCTTTTGAAGGGTCTCCTGGCCTTTCAGGTTTATAACCGTGTAAGAATAGTTTGTTGAAATTCCTACTACAGGTTCCACAACATAATTAGTTGTGACATTTGTGGAGAAGACAGTCGTGACACCGGTTTGAACCGCCACGGATGCCACCATGATTCGGGTCAGCAAATCCGCCGACCAGCCCTGGTCATAGTATTCATAAAAAAGGCTGGGGCTCATTGGGCTGGTAAGCGCCGATACAATATTGGAGCCGGTGAGAGGAAGATATTGGAATATAGGTGTTGCCGTGGCGCTAACAGATGCGCTGCCGCCGAAGGTGAGCGCATTTTGAGCAAACTCGCCGACGGAGTGTGTCAACGTATCGGCGCCTGTGGGGGGAGTGGATCCGGTTGTCGTAGTCGTGCCGGAAGGATAATAAGAAGGATGTGTCATGGTATAGCTCGGGTTAAATCCCAAACTGGCGGCATAGGAATATTGCGAACTGAAAGAGCCGAGTTGCAGGAAATTAACCGGGTCATCGTTAGCCAATCGCGCGAGATTTAATAGGAGCTGCTGGTTGCTCTGGTCGGCGTAAGCTTTATCGAAGGCAGCGTAATCCATGCTTCTAACGCTTGGCCTGTTAGCGCTTGGTTTGCTCGCGCAGCCGCAAAGACAGGCTAAAATCAAGAATGCTGCCCATCGAGTATAGAATCCAATACGCTGTTGCATAGTTGATTTTAGCCTGTCTTTGCGGCTGCGCGAGCAAACCA
>JASHZU010000230.1 GCA_030042375.1 Verrucomicrobiia bacterium | reverse complement strand
TCTCCGTTTGGGCTGGTTTTTCTCGCGATTTCGTTGTGGGGATACATGCTCATCGCTTCGACGGCGGGCAAGCGAAAAGAAAAATCATGACTCGTGACGGGTTTTAAACCGTCCCTCACCTCTTTACATATTCCATAAGGACGCGGAACGGAGGAGTCGATTCAACCGGGAAGGTTTCAGCGGAGGCGCATCGCCTGGTTTTGGCCCAGGCTCAGGAGAGTTTTGCGGCGGATTATTTTCCAGACGTTTCCGGGTTTCTTCCAATTGCGCGAAGTGGGCCTGGAACTGGTCGAGTTTGCTTTCGGCGCGGCGGATGTAGGTGAGGACGAGTTTATTTTTGGCATTGTCGGTGGGGCCGACGATGCTGTGCATCAGCTTCAGGACCTCAATGTGGTCTTCAATGAGGGAGAGCAATTCGATACGAAAATTCAAATGAGATTCGGAGACGTTTTTGGCGAGCGAATCGACGCGCCGGGATTTTTCCGGCAGGCCGGGGGCCAGGGCTTCGAGAGCCTGGACGCGGGCTTCCAGCGCCAGCACGCGCTTCTCCAATGATGTCTCCGGATCATTCATGATTCCATCCGCGGACGCGGATAATATTTTAACCGGACGCTCCTTTGCAACTGGTTCTTCGTTAAATTTGCAGCGCGAGCCGCATCAAATTAATTCCAGCTCTTTCAGCAGTTCGCGCTTTTCGGATTTAAAGGTGTCGAACTTATCCTGCAATACCGTCGCATCGGCTTCGGCAAGTTGCAAAATCTTTTTGCCGTGTTTTTGGATCAAGGCGACGCCGACGAAGAGAGGATCCCGGGCAATCTCCAGCAATGGACGGCCGGTCATTTGCATATTTTTGAATAGGTCGGCGGCGATGTCCACGTCCTGATAGCCGGCAATATCTTTTTGCAGGTTTTCAAGCCATTGGCGGCGACCGGCGATTTCGCGCTCCAAGGCGTGGAATTGTTCGAAGCAGGCAATCTTTTCGCGTTCGATACGCTCGAAATCCTGGAATTCAGCTTTGTGCTTCTCCAGGAAGTTTTCGGCAAAGGCATTTTGGCGGTTGCCGAGCCAGCTTTCATCGCTGGTCGCGATCTTTTCCGGTGCGGGAGGCGGAGGAGTGGAGGTTTCAGCGGCGCCGTCATCGGCAATAATGAGGATGTTGTCGTCGTTCATAGTTTTTTGTTAGTTTTTAGTTAGCCACATTGTGTTACGTGTTGAGCAAAACATGCGGGCAATTTAGCAGGGATGTGGAAAGCCCTTAGTTCCTCAATACCTCAATCGTACGTGCGGGTGTAATTGTTGACTCGCTCGCGCCCGCTCGCTCGGTCGCCTGGCGACCTTCGTTCCGTCAGGGCGGAACGAATTCCTTTCGCCGCCTCCCAGGCGGCTCAAGTGTTCCGGAATACCTCAATCGTGCCTGGCCATGAAAAAGTGGCAGGGGACATTTATCCCCAACGCTTTATGTTTGACGGCGGGCGGGAAAAGGGAGAAAAAAGAGGGAGTTGTGAAATTCAAAGAACTGTTTCCAGCCGTCTGCATCCTGCTGTTGATTCTCAGCGAAATTCTCCTGTTCTCGGCGAACCACCAAAAGGACATGGCACTGACGCAGTTGGGCACAGCCCGGCAACAGGTGGCCGAACTGGAGACGAATCTGGCCGAACTCACCAATGCCATCGCCGCCAACGAAAGCGCGGAACTCATTCGGCTGCGGGCGGACAACCAGGATTTGCCCCGGCTGCGAAGCCAGATCCAGCAATTGCAGACGGACAACACCAAATTGATACAGCAGTTGAGCGCGGCGCGGGAATCGCTGGGACAGCGGCAGGAGCAATTGGACGAGATGCAAGCGGCGAACGAACAGGCGGCGGAAGCACAACAGGCACAGGAGGATGCCGTGGCGCAAACGGAAACCCAGGAACGGAATGCCTGCATTGCCAACCTACGGCTGATTTACGCGGCCAAACAGGCGTGGGCATTGGATAAAAACAAGACAGATAACGATACCCCTACCGAACAGGATTTGCTGCCGTATTTAAAAGGCGGAGTGTTTCCGGTGTGCCCGGCAGGCGGAGTTTACACGATAAATGCGGTTGGCCAGCTTCCCACGTGTTCGATTCCGGGGCATGTTTTACCGCCACAGTGAGCGTTTGCTGGGGGAAAGTTATTCACAGCTATTCACAATCGGGCGAAAAGTCCTCTTTCAGCATCATTTTTCATTTGGCTTTCTTATTTTCTCGCATAAGTTATGCGTTCCATGATCGAGATTGACATTGAACTTTTGAAGGGCATCGCGAACCAGTTACGTATTCATTCTATCAATGCCACGACTGCAGCGGGCAGCGGGCATCCCACGTCCTGCTGCTCGGCGGCGGATGTGGTGTCGGCCCTGTTTTTCGGGCACATGAAATACGACCCGAAGAATCCGCACTATTACAATAATGACCGCTTCATCCTCTCCAAGGGCCATGCGGCGCCATTGCTGTACGCGGTGTGGGCGGAAAACGGTTTTATTCCCGTGAGCGAGCTAGTGACCCTGCGCCAGTTCACCAGCGACCTGGAAGGGCATCCGACGCCGCGGCTGGCGTTTGCGGACGTTGCGACCGGCTCGCTGGGACAAGGACTGGGCGTAGGCGTGGGCATGGCGCTGGCAGCCCGGGTGGATAATCTCGATTACAACACCTACGTTTTGATGGGCGACGGCGAAATCGCTGAAGGCTCGGTTTGGGAAGCGGCGTCGCTGGCGGGATATTTCAAGCTGAATAATTTAATCGCCATCGTTGATGCGAATCGCCTGGGCCAAAGCCAGGAAACGGCATTCGGCCATAATATCGGCGTTTATCGCGATCGTTTTGAAGCGTTTGGCTGGCGCGTTGAGGACATCGACGGCCATGACATCGAGGAAATCCTCGAAGTGCTGAGCGGTGTGGGCTTGAATGACCAGCCGCTGGCAATCATTGCCAAGACGTACAAAGGCGCAGGGGTTTCGTTCCTGCAGGACAAAGAAGGCTGGCATGGCAAGGCATTGAACAAAGAAGAGGCGGCCAAGGCGATTGCTGAACTCCAGCCCAGCGCAAAATCGGGCCTGGGCGTGGAAATTGCCAAGCCGAACGCGCTGCCGGAGCCGCAGAATGCCGCGCCGGCGAGCTATCCGCCAATCAATTATAAGCTCGGTGATTCCGTAGCCACACGCGAGGCCTACGGCAACGCGCTGTTGCGCATCGGAGATGTGGACAAGCGGATCGTGGCGCTGGACGGCGACACGAAGAATTCCACCTTTGCGGAAAAATTTTTCAAGAAAGAGCCGTCACGCAGCTTTGAATGTTTCATTGCGGAACAAAACATGGTGGGCGTTTCGATGGGTTTCTCGGCCCGTCACAAGATACCGTTTGCCTCGACGTTTGCCTGCTTCTTCACCCGCGCGTATGACCACATCCGTGTTGCCGGTATTTCGCAGGGGAATGTGAAACTCGCGGGCTCGCACGTGGGCGTGAGCATCGGCGAAGACGGTCCGTCGCAGATGGGCCTGGAGGATTTGGCGATGATGCGCGCGGTAGTCGGCGCCACGGTGCTTTATCCGTCAGACGCGGTGAGCGCGGAAAAGCTGGTGGAACAAATGGCGCATACCAAGGGCGTTTGTTACCTGCGCACTTCGCGTCCGAAGACGGCAGTGATTTACAACACCGATGAGCAGTTCCCGATCGGCGGCGCGAAGGTGCTGCGGCAGGGCGACAAGGTAACGGTGGTGGCGGCGGGCGTGACGCTGTATGAAGCGTTGAAGGCCGCGGACCAATTGAAGAACGAAGGCATCAATATCACGGTGGTTGACGCGTATAGCATCAAGCCGCTGGGCAAAAAAGAAATTCTCGCGGCAGCGCAAAAGACCAACAACACCGTCATCACAGTGGAAGATCATTATTCCGAAGGCGGTTTGGGCGACGCGGTGGCGGGTGAACTGAGCACGGAAGGCATCAAGGTGCACAAGCTCGCGGTGACCCATCTGGCCCGTTCCGGCAAGCCGGAAGAATTGCTCGCGTGGTATGGCATTGATGCCGCCGGCATTGCGAAGAAGGTCAAGTCGCTGTAAGACACCGACCAATTTGAGAAGGTTTTAATTGGCTTCAGCCGGAAACGGTTGAAGCCAATTTTGCTTTGTAAATCCAACGTGTTTTCGACGCGTTTTGGCATGAGAAAGGCTCTTTTCATGGCCGATGCAGCGTTGTTTTAAGCTTATTTTGACGATTTGGTTCGCTTGCGCCGCAGTGGCGGCATGGGCGGATGTCTGCGCCATTTGCGGCCAGGAAATCCACGGGACCGTTTATCTTATCACCGACCAAGTAACCGGCGAGCAGGTGGAGATTTGCTCGAACTGCATCCAGTTGCCGCGCTGCTATGTTTGCGGGCTGCCGGTCAAGGACGGGGGCACACAGTTGCCGGATGGGCGGTGGCTGTGCGCGCGGGACGCCAAAGACGCCGTAATGGATGCCAATGAGGTCGACAACATTTTTGACGGCGCGCACGATGACCTGGACAGGTTGTTTTCCCGTTACACCTCGTTTCCCACCAATGTGGATGTCTCGGCGATTGACCAGGTGGATGTGGATTCCGTAATGAACAACAACGCGGCGGAAAACTCGGAGGTGCTGGGCTACACGCAACCGTACCGGGCAGACGACGGACGAAAGCGTTATAAGATTGGGCTGCTAACGGGGCAATCGGCGGCGCAATTGAGGGAAGTGTGCGCGCATGAATTATCGCATGCATGGGTAGGCGAGAACGTGCCCGGGGAGCGCCATGCGCGGATAGCACGCGATGCGGAGGAAGGATTTTGCGAGATGATGGGATACCTGCTGATGGATTCGCAAGGCGAGGAGGGCGAAAAAAAGCGCGTGCTGGCGAACACCTATACGCGCGGGCAGGTGAATTTATTCATCGAGGCGGAACAGGAATACGGTTTCGATGCCATCCTGGATTGGATGCAATACGGGACGACGGACCGTTTGGAAGAAGGGCACCTGGATGAAGTACGGGACGTGCAAATGCCGACAACCACGGTCACGGTGAGCGCGCCAGTCGAAAATACGCAAGCGACGGCGCTGTACGTAGCGCCGAAAACAATCCAGCTCCAGGGAATTTTATGGGGCGGGTTGCCTTCGGCGATTATCAATGGACACTCGTTTTTTGTGGGCGATGAATTCAAAGTGTCCGTGGGCGGGGCGAAAGTGACCATTCGTTGCTTAAACATTGAGAAAAACAGCGTGCGCATCCTGAACGTGGACACAGGAAATGAAATGGCTTTGTCATTGCCGCAGAACTGATTTTTTCCGGTGGCAGTTGCCAAAACGCCGGAATTGAGCAAGATTGAGGCGCGGGCTATGCCGGACTCAGCCAAGTCAAAGTTTTTGAAAGGCCAGCTGCTGCTGGACAGCGGACAGTTGTCGGGCTCGTTTTTCCAACGGACGGTGGTGCTGATTTGCCAGCACGATTCCGAAGGTGCTTTTGGATTGGTGCTAAACCGCTCCACGGGAAACAAAGTGGGCGATGTCATCGTGGCGGATTTGCCGGATGCGCTCAAGGAAGCGCAACTTTTCCTGGGCGGCCCGGTACAACCTTCGGCGCTAAGTTTCCTCCATTCGGATAATTTTATCCCGGATGCCAATGTTTTTCCCAACCTGAACCTCGGGCATTCACTCGACGATTTGATGGAGATTGGGGAATCGTTTTCGGTGGGCAAGAAAGTGAAGATGTTCGCGGGGTACGCCGGATGGTCGCCCGGGCAATTGGAAGATGAGATGAAACGGAAATCGTGGCTGACATATCCGGCCACGCTAGAATTGGTTTTTGAAACGCCGCCGGACCAGCTTTGGCGGAAAATTTTACAGGCCAAAGGCGGATGGAAAAATAAATTGCTTTCGCAAATGCCGGAAAATTTGTCGTGGAACTAA